>JAIROC010000133.1 GCA_031257735.1 Bacteroidales bacterium
AGTATCACCAGAATTTGCTTTGTTAATCATAGCTTGCAAACTATCGGACGCATCTGTCCACGATGTACCATTCCCAGCTCCGCTGGGAGTTACTTTTACATAATATATTGTTGCTTGAGATAGTGTTGATACCCCAAGAAACATGAGAAATATAATTACTTTTTTCATGTTGAAATTGACTAAAAATAAGCTGGTGCAAAATTATAAAATATTTGGTATATATGTGCAAAAAAAATGATTTTTTTGTGAACAACATATAAGAGCTTCTTTTTGAATAATGATTTTTACTTTATTTATTTTTTTACAGTCCAAAGACGTCTTTCTTCCCTTAGAAAAATACTCATGATGACTAATTTTATGTTCTTTTATTTGACTTACATGACAAAGATGCAATCAATTATGTATTAATAAAAAATACTTATACCGTGTTCTTTTCAACAGTATGTACTATATGAAGGTCTCCCTGTCTAAACATAAACCATACCAAAATTATTGTCCGTAACAAGAAACAATGAACATTTGAAAACATGAAATCACTATTCCTGTTTATTCTTTATGTTCTAAAAGCACGGCTAATCTCCGAAAAATATATTACTTTTGTACGTTTTTTTAACAGATCAATATATGGAAACATACAATACTTTTTCAGGGATAGTAATACATGGCTCAAAAATAGGAAGAACAATGGGTTTTCCTACATTGAATATTACCGTCAAACAGGGAAATATTCCCAAAGATGGGGTCTACATAGTTAGCGTTTTAATCGGAGATGAACATTATTTTGGTATTATGAGTATCGGCAATCGACCTACATTCAAAGAAAATGAAAATAAAACTGTCGAAATCCATTTATTGGATGTAACCGGCGATTGGTATAATACTTATGTAAATGTAAACCCGCTTACGTTTATCCGTTCAAACGAGAAATTTAATTCGATAGATGCATTAAAGTCTCAAATCGAAAAAGATAAACACTTTGCCCAAAATTATCTTGCATCTCGCTCAAGAAAATAAATATGTTCAGAACACCAATACTACCCCCTTTTTTTATAAGTAAAAAATTCTCTTTGCTCGTAAACAAAAAAACGATAACCTTACAAAAACTATACAATGAGTCATAGCCGTATATGAACATGCGTACATTGCCCGTTGTTAGGAGGTTGTGTGAAAAGTATTTTTGTAACAATAGAGGTCGTCATTGTAAGGGTACTTTTCACACATCCGCAAACGCAAAACAACCCGTTCCAGCTTTGCGGGATTTCCCGCAAACGAGAAATCCTCGATTTTGGCTTTGCGGAACTTTCCGCAAACGAAAAACAACCCGTTTCAGCTTTGCGGGATTTCCCGCAAATGAAAAACAACTTGATTCAGCCTTTCGGGATTTTCCGAAAACGAAAAACAACTTGATTCAGCTTTTCGGGAAATCCCGAAAACGAAAAACAACTTGATTCAGCTTTTCGGGAAATCCCGAAAATGAAAAACAACTTGATTCAGCTTTTCGGGAAATCCCGAAAATGAAAAACAACTTGATTCAGCTTTTCGGGATTTTCCGAAAACGAAAAACAACTTGATTCAGCTTTTCGGGATTTTCCGAAAACGAAAAACAACTTGATTCAGCTTTGCGGGAAATCCCGAAAATGAAAAACAACTTGATTCAGCTTTTCGGGATTTTCCGAAAATGAAAAACAACTATGCGCCGCAGGAAGGACGGGGAAAAGGGCTACTATTGAAGTTCTAATGCTACAAAAAATATTTACACAAAGAAAAAATTATTGCCATGCTAACCCCTACTAAAATAAAATTGAAAAATGTAAGTAGCTGTTCCTTTATTCCTTATGTGATTGTCTTTGTCAGGATTGAAAAAAAAATCAATCTGTTTATGCTGTTTTTGTTTTTTCTTCCTTTTTTTTGATTACCTTTGCACTCGGATAAAAATAAAAAATGAAACACGTATACAGGGTAAATATATAACACTAAACTAAATATCGAAACATAAATAAGAATATGTATTTCTATTATCTCATCATTGCTTTTTGTCTTGCTTTTTGCTTGGAATTAATTGTAATTCCAAAGATACTTGTTATCAGTTATAAGAAGAACTTATTTGATGAGCCGGGAGAACGTAAACAACATTCAGGATCGGTTTCCAGACTCGGAGGGGTTACTTTTTTGCCTATCATTCTGTTCGCTTTGTGTATGACCATAACAATATCATTATACATAGACCCGTCTATGGAAACAATACAAATCCCTGAAATAGGGATAAAAAGAATTTTTATTGAGTTTTCTTTTCTTTTTTCAGGATTGGTATTGCTTTATTTTATTGGCATTATGGATGATTTGATAGGCGTAAGGTACACAACAAAATTTATCGTACAGATATTATGCGGAATATTTATGGTGATGTCTAATGTCTGGCTAAATGATCTTAATGGCTTTCTCGGATTGAATGCTATTTCTAAATGGGTGGGCTATCCTCTTACCGTATTTTTTGTGATATACATCATCAATGCTATCAATCTGATTGACGGAATTGATGGATTAGCATCAGGATTAAGTATTATCGCATTTATTGTAATCGCATACCTTTTCTACCTGAAAGGATACCTGTTTTTTTCTTTGATTTCAGTAACTGCACTGGGTTGTCTAATACCGTTTTTCCGTTATAATGTTTATGGCGGAGGAAAAAAACGGAAAAAGAAAATATTCATGGGAGATACAGGAAGTCTTGCAATCGGAATGCTTCTTGCACATCTCCTTATAAGATACTCCATGACTATCCCTGACCAAATAGATGATATAGCAGCAGTTCCCAATCCTTTTATTATATTTTCTGTTGTGCTTATTCCCTGTTTTGATGTTGTCAGTGTAACGATATATCGGATAAAAACAGGACATAATCCATTTAAACCCGATAAAAATCATCTTCATCATAAACTTATTCGTATCGGACTTTCTCCAAGTAAATCTTTGGTGATTATTCTTGCCATGTCCATATTATTCATAGCCATAAATTTTATGCTTATCCGCTATATAGATATTAAATGGATATTATTGATTGATATTGTCATTTATCTACTAATACATCTGTGGTTACGGTATAAATTAAATCGTACGCAAGAAGAACCCTGACGCAGGAGGTATATGTTTTTATGTTACAAAAGTATAATGGTATAATATTTGGTGTTTATTAATGATTGTCTTTATTCATTGGTTTTAAATATTATTATTATGACGATACATAAAAAAATCATTTCTATATCTCTTCTTTTATTTGTATGTTGCAATATGTACGGGGCTTATTTGAAAAATGTCCCTCAAAAATTAGTTCAACCAGACGGAACAATTATCCATTGTTTTGCAAGTGGAGATGAATATCACCATTGGTTACACGATTCAACAGGATATACCATCATTCAAAATAGACAAACAGGATATTATGTTTATGCCATATTATTAGTAGATGAACTTGTTGCTTCACCCTATATCGTTGGCAGTGTTAATCCCGAAATAGTCGGACTGACACCTTATATAAATATTTCCGCCCAAGCATGGAGCGCTAAACGTGCTGCTATTGAACAATTACATGAACCTGTTCGGAAACATAAAGCATTACAGAAAAATGAAGGACTGATAAATAACATCGCTTTCTTCATTGCTTTTGCCAATGAGGACGGTTATACGAAATCATACAATTTCTTAACGAAAATGTATAATGATTC
>JAIROC010000172.1 GCA_031257735.1 Bacteroidales bacterium
TGAAAAAAGAATATTTAAAGCGCTCAATAGACGATGTTTTGCTTTCATGGAGCAAACAGGATGACCATAAACCCATTTTGCTAAGAGGGGCACGGCAGGTAGGAAAATCGTCATCGGTATAACAGGCAGGTGTAATGTTTTGATAATTTGTGAAGCGAATTTGGTTAACGTAAAAAGGCGATATGAATACAGAGAGAAAAATTTCGAGTGAAAAGGCTATTAGAGAATTGGTCGCATCAAATGTGCGAACATTTGCGCAGACATTTAGTGAGCGACACATAAGTGAATTTGACGATCCTGACGGGACATTGAATATGAAAATTCACAATGTCTTCATAGCTGTTTTAGGTGAAGAAATTCAATATTATACTGCTTTAGTGCGTTCTTTTGATAGTTCGCTTGGGAATATGCTTGAAAATCTCGCAGTTAGTATTGCAAAGTTTTTCTATTCTGTTACTAATCATGTTAGCGGGCCACTGTATTCTGAACAAATAACTATAATTGCTGAATTATTGGAGGCCTATAAAAACACTCAAAATCCAAAAAGAGTTAGTGTCCGGGATTATCTATTGCTAAAAAATATTAAAAATCGTTCGAAAATTCAAGAAAAAACCCATATTAGTGATTATTATTTGTTTGACGAGGAAAGCGATCAACATTTCTTGATTGAATTAAAAATTGGTGGTGATTTAGACAATAAGAAAGCACGTGCCGAAAAAGAAGCTATATTTGAACAGTATGCAATTCTATCAAACACTTTAGGGAAAGACGCAAAAATAAAATGTTATTTTGCTACGGCATATAATAGATATGGGGAAAAAACAATGACGACAAAAGATTTTTGGAATTTTGTATGCAAATTTGAAAGGGGATACGAGATTATAATGGACGAATTGTATAAAAATGTAGATTATATTGTGAAAGCGAAAGAAAACATACTTTATTACTATTTAGAACGAGTAGCATAATGACAAAAGTAGAAGCAATAAAAAAAGTTTTGGAAGACCACAACGGAATTGCAACGTGGAGAATTATCTACGATGAGGTAGAAAAATATTATCCTAATGCAAAACAAATGCAGAATTGGGATGCAGGTCTTCGAGGAGTTGCTTATAGAGAAATATCTGCAAATAAGTCTTTTAAGCGAGTTGGTTTGGGTGACGGAATAATTGCCCTTCTGGATTATAAAGAGGAGAAAATTGACGAAGTAAAGCAAGACACAATAAAAATGCACTCGTTTATGGAAGGAGTTTGTTTGGAAATCGGCAATTTTTTAAAGTTAAAAACTTTTACGGCTGATCCAAACGCAAAGTACAATAATTTGCTACTTTCAGAATTGACAACTTTACAAAATATTCCGCAATTTACTTATCCTGAAATTCTTGACGCATCAAAACGCATTGATGTTTTGTGGTTTAACCAGAAAGGATTTCAATTTCCAAAGCGAGCAATTGAGATTGTTGATAGTATTAACACATTAGAAGGCGCATTAAAACGCAGTTTACAATTACTCGAATTTAATTTATCTTTTTATATCTTGTGCAAAAATGAACATTTAAAAAAGGTAGAAAAAGAATTAAATTTTGAGCCATATATCAGAATAAAAAACAGATACAAAGTCTATGATTATGAAAGCGTTTTGAATATCTACAATAATCCTATTGCACATTCAAACGATGAATTTTTATCAACACAGGCATATTTTTAATTTAAACATTTTAACAGCAATAAAAAGTTCGTTTTATATGTATTTCCGCATGTTGTATAACATGCGGGCAAAATACAACATACAATCTATAATTTTATAGTAGTATTTATTTTTTTATTAGAAACTATACTTATAGCGGAATGTTTAGATATAATGCACATGGAGAATTTAACGTTCCGTATGGTGGTATAGGCTATAATGGAAATTCACTGGATAAAAAAATACAATATATTTCCCATTCTGGAATACAGAACAAATTGAAAAACACAACTATAGAAAATATGGATTTCTATGATTTTATGACATCTCACAAAACGATGAAAGATGATTTTATTTTTTTAGACCCACCATATGACACAGAATTTAGCACATATGACCAAAACGAATTTACGCAGAAGGACCAACGTAGATTGGCAAATTATTTAATTAAGGAAGCGAATTGCAAGTGGATGATAGTTATTAAAAACACCGATTTTATTCATTCTTTATACAATGAAAACGGCGTTTTTATTCGGTATTTTGATAAATCCTACAATGTTAGTTTTATGAACAGAAACAACAGAAATACCGAACATATGCTGATAACCAATTACTGATACAAAATTACAACGCAGTACATAAAGTAAATTGGTGACAAAACCGAAAAGTAATGAAATCAAGGACATGAAAATCCACGGAGAGAATTGTCATGCATGTCAAATCGAATTTATTGCTAACAGATGATAATATTATTTTTACTTAATATACGTTTTCAAATTCTTCACGTATGCGTCAAATGCACTCACTCCTTTGGCCGTGATCTTGCAAACAGTGCGCGGCATCTTGCCTTGAAAGGTTTTTTTAACTTTGATATAGCCGGCTTCGTTCAATTTGTCGATTTGCACGCTCAGGTTGCCGGAAGTGGCGCCGGTTTTTTCTTTCAGATACGCAAAATCGGCTTCCTCCACGCTCAGCAGTAACGACATGATCGCCAAACGCAACTGCGAATGTAATAATGGATCGAGGTCTTTAAACATGATGCACTTCGGCTGATTTATTCAATTTATATCCGGGGATGACAAATCCGATAATCATAC
>JAIROC010000232.1 GCA_031257735.1 Bacteroidales bacterium
CTAAAAAAAGAATTACAAGAAAAAAATAACAATAAAGAAAATATCTAAATTCCTAACACAAAAAGTCAAAAAATAGTACCGCCACATTTTGGGGGGAGGGGGAATTTATGCGCCCACCACAAATTAGTCAACAAAAAATTCAACAATTTAACAAAATTCCGAAAAATACCACAATAAATTAGTTGCAAAAAATATGGAAAAATATGCGTAAACTCTTAACATAAAAGAAGATACAAAGATTATAGTAGTATTATATTCAGCTTCTTGTAATACTTCCGGGTGTTGTTTACCAAAACTCTATATTTATAATGTCTATGATTACACTCAGATATTTTATAAACGACAGGTCTATGTTGGTGTTCCAGAAAGTGGGCATTGGAAGGATTGTAGTGTCGGTATGCGCAAACCATATTTATTACAATTCAAAACTCCGGAAATCACAAGCCAACAACAGAATAGTTATGACCCGCCTCTGTTTTAAGGGTATTTGTCATCTGAACACGCTTCCACATATAATCGTTATATTATGAAAAATCTGTTTTTGTTATTTGTTTTGTTTTTGTGTCTAGGTATTTCTCTTGGTCAAACATCGGTTAGCGAGTACTCCACAGTGTCTGCTATTGATTCACTGTTGATGCTTGCTGATGAACAGGAAGAGAAAAAACTACTTGTGGACATTTTTGAACAAGTTGCGAAGTTACCCCAGGAGCGACAGCGATCTGAAGGTTATAAGCTCATCAAGGACAATATCGGGCGATTTCAATCACCCAAATTGAAAGACCGTCTGAATTTATTTTTGTCGCAGACCAGTTTGGAAATGGACAAAATCGAAGAGGCAAAGTCTTATTCCTTGCAAGTTTCATCAGATATTTCTTCTTTGTCTATTCCAGATTTGACAACGTTAGTTAGACAACTGATGATTACCCGTCAGTATGATAGAGCTATTGATAAAATAACCGCTGCTTTATCTTTGCACAAAGGTGTACAAGGAAGTATTAGAGCGGAATTTGAAGAAAACTTACTGTTTGCTCGGTTGCATTCTGGACAGAATGTTGATGTTCTTGTCGAATGTCAGAGAATGTTGTCGAATGGTAACGAGTCGCGTAATGAGTTATTGCAGCGATTGCATCGTATTGCGGTTAAACTGGATGAATCCAATTGTATTAAGGTGATGGAATGGCTAAGACAAGAAATTACCGACAGTGACCGGATTGCTCTTCTGAATAATCTCTCTTTTACTTATGCAAAGGTAAATAATATGGTGAAATCAATAGAGATACGTCAAGAATTAATCAAAACTTGTCAGAATGATCCGCGAGTGATTGATCAAATGTTAATTCTTGCCCATGATTACGAACGCAAACGAACTCCAGAAGGAGATGAAGAAGCAAAAAATATTTATAAGGATGCACTCAAACATCCTCTGGCAACAGAAGAACAAAAAAAGAAAATTCAACAACGCCTCGAAATTAGAGAGCGTATTGAACATGGTTTGCCCACTTCTAATCTTGATACAGGAGACAGGGAGGCTCTTTTAAAATCTCCTATCAATACAAGGCATTTCTATATCCGAATAATTTTAATTGTCTTCGGTATAGTTTTTATTATTATGGCATTTATTATACATGGTTTCCGTTTCAAACGCTAATCTGCAATTTTTTCCGACTTTCTTTTTACTGTTTTTATGTGTGATCTGTTCATGTTCATATTTTAACTCTTATCAAACAATAGAGAGATAGAAACGGACATTTTATAAACTACATCAAAAATGGAAACTTCTTTTGTACACACTCCCTTGGTTTTTCAGTTTTTTTGAATAAAATATATTTAATTATATTTTTGTACACGTTCAAAATGATTATCATTGGGTAAAAATTGAAAAAACAAGGGATTTTTAAGGAATTTTGATTAAATTTTTTGGAAAGTACAGATTTTAACAATACATATACTCATGATAAATATATTGAGGTATTCTATAAAAAATTCATTATTCTTAATGGGAGTAATTTTTGTTAGCATTACTACAGCAGATGAAGTTAGTACACAGGAATCCCCACAAAGCGAAGCAAATCAATGTTATATTCAATACCTTAGCGACAAGAACGAAGGCGGTATTTCCAACCAAACAGCAAAAGTATGGATCGAAAAATTTGAAACTGTTCTTCCATCTTCTAACACGGATGATCCCGCTTATCATCATGTTCTTTTTGCACTTGCAGAATTACATGATATTTTGAATGAAAAAGATATTTCTGAGAAACTCTACTCTCAAGTTTTTTATTCAGAGAAAGCTCCCAAGTTGCTTCGAGTTTTGGCAGGTGAAAATTTTTTTTCTCTTGTCCGTATGCAAGGAAGGACACTATCACTTGATGACGAGAAATTTTTTCTGACATTTGATAGTCTTGTCAATAACCTTGAAGAGAAAGAAAAGACTCTTTTTTTACCAACGCTCCTTTTAAACAGAATATTATGGACAGATGTTATACTTGATACGCAACGAAAAGTACTTGAGCAGCTTTTACATGAAAATTTGGATCATGAAGCATTCGGATTGATGCGGGATTCCTACATTCAGATTGATAAAATGTTATCAAATTCTCTTGAGGAATATCCACTTCTTAATAAGGAACAAAAAGAAAATTTGTCACATTTGAATTTTGGAATTGATAATACGTTTTTTCACTTAGGAAGTGTACGTTATGAACTTGGTTTAATATATGAAAAGTATAATCAAAAAGACGAAAGTCTGTTACAATTTGATTCAGCTCAAAAAGTTTTACATGATTTACTGAAATGTTGTGGAAAAAATTCCCTGTTTGCAGCAAGAGCAGTTGTCTTGTCCTTGAAAATTCAAAAAAAATGTCATGGTGCCGATAATCAATATTTTTTACAAAATGTAAAAAAATTGATTGCGTTTGTGCAAGAAAGCAATGTGATACAAAGTATGCATTTGGTCCTCAACTATTTGCTAGATGAAGCAATGTTGTTATCAAGGGATGGAAGCCGTGATATTGCGTCGGCACTTTATGACATCATTATTGATCAGGAAAAAAAATGTTTTCCGAACGAATATAAAGGTCATGTTAATTATCAACTGGCATTGGCGGCAAACGCAAGTAACTCTGCGGAAATCGGGGACAGAAACAAATATCAACAAAATATTAATGAATTAAATTCTTGTGATGTGTCTGATCCAAGTACAAAGAAAGTTATTACGGATTGGGTGGAACATTCGAATGAAAGAATTCAAATAACCGATTTCGCTTTTGATGTTCAAAACTCCCGATCAAACTTATTATTTATCTTTTCAGGCATAATATTAATCATTTTAGCGATTTTTTTGTTGTGGACAAAAAAGCGAAAAAAAACGCCGGAAGATAATCACTAAAATTTTCTGATTAGTTATGATGTTTTTCATTTCTCTTTACTTACTGTACTGAAATTTCCCGGTAGTATTTTCGATGC
>JAIROC010000315.1 GCA_031257735.1 Bacteroidales bacterium
CATATCCATTACCATACCAATCATAATGATTATCAAAATGATTTATTGAAGCGACCATGTTTCACACCAATTTTGTCAGCAGTTCAGTTTTTTGATTGCGGATTTTCAACATTTTTCGGGGCATCAAGCCATGGCTTCGGAATATCAAGATCAACATCGGAAATCACTTCGCCTTTATCGTTCCACTCGATCTGACGACCATATAATCGCTCCTTAACAATGGTACGATAATTTGACGGATAACCGTTGGAATGAAACGTAATTTCTAAACCGCTTGCTTTACCGTTCTCGAGAAACAATTTAGCTGTTTTAGCAACTTCATGACCTATCAAGTTCTGATTATACTCAATTTCACCCTCGACATATTTTTTTAGACAATAATCATCATCAAAAACCAAAAAACTACCAATCGTTCTGAAATTTTCATGCTCATGAACACCAACAAATGTTACGCTATTTCCTGAATAAATAATATTGACATATTGGATTCGACTATAGTTTATATCAGGTTTGAAAAACACTTTGTTATCCAAAAGCGGTAACACCTTACCTTCGATAATGGACTGATGACATTTTTCTATTTGTAAAAAACGATTTCGTATGGTTTTATCATGTAATTTATCGGGTATTTTGATCTTCCATTCTTTGGGTGATATTTCTGGTTTTATTTTAGTAATTTTATTCTTGTAGTCCTGGATTTCGCTTTCCCATTGTTTTCGATGTTTTTGATATTCGTTGAGTTCCTCTTCTTTATGCTTCGTAAACGTCTCTGTTAATACCTGTTCTTTTTTGTCAAAACTAATTTTTCTTTCACCAGAGAGACTTGTCAATGTTATGCGGTTTAACTTTCCTTGTTCATCAAAAAAAATTTCCAGATTGTGTCCTTGCATAAATTCACAATAAAAACCAATTGTTCTATTTTCATGTAATGATAAATGTGCGGAGAGATTCTTTCCTACCGAAAACGAAGGAAAGACTTTTCCAATTTCCGCGCCAACCAAGCGCAACTGATTTTTCTCTGTTCTTTTGTAAAATAAAGTAACGGAATTTTCATAAAACGGTACTTTAAGAAAACCAGGGAAAGTGTGTTTTTTTAATTCATGAAAACTTATTCCCTTCTGTATAATATCGTTCATCCAGGTTATTCTCTCGGAAATAACTTCAAACTTCTCTTCATCCGTAATTTGCGGAAAAAGTGCTTCCGGTTCATCTCCAAGTGAATAATCAATTGTAGTTGAACATATAACAAAAATTGCAATTGCAACAATATTACATGTATTATTTCTCATTGTTGTATTCCTAAATATTTTTTGTTTCGTATTTATTGAAAAACGACATAAAAAATCAAAGGAAGGTAGAGAATCAAAATTATTTTGTTGTTTCCTCTTCTTTTTTCGAGGGATCATGCCATGGTTTGGGAATATCGAGATCAATATCTGAAATGACTTCGCCTTTATCGTTCCATTCGATCTGACGACCAAAAAGACGACCTTTAACAATATTACGATAACTCGCCGGATAACCGGATTCATGAAATTTGATTTCAAGTCCATTACTATTTGGTAATATAGATACTGTTTTTTCAACTTCGTTACCAATCATATTCATATCAAATACTATATTACCTTCGAGGTATCTTTGTAATCGTACACGGTT
Source organism: Bacteroidales bacterium (assembly GCA_031257735.1). Lineage (GTDB taxonomy): Bacteria > Bacteroidota > Bacteroidia > Bacteroidales > WCHB1-69 > JAIROC01. The sequence continues at coordinate 1,657 of JAIROC010000315.1, forward strand.
ATTAAAAACAAAAAGATAAGTAATATTTTTTGAATAATCTTTCAATGCAATAAAAGCAATGGAATGATCTGAATAAAAAATATAAATATTAATTCTTGCTTCTGTTCTGTGGGTGATGATTTTTTTGATAAGTTGAGATGTTTTCCCTTCTATGATTGCGTTACAACACGACTTAATGTTATCAATTTTAATCAAGGGTTCTGAATTTTTTATTCCTTCAGGGTTCTGAATTTTATATTCTTCCGATTCTATTGAATATTCTAAAATATTTGAGCTATCATTGACTATTGTATTTAATTCTTCCTTTGTTTTTTTTATTTGCTGTTTGATCCTATCTGAATGTTCAAGGAAAGAGTCTTTTATTATCTTTTCATTTTTATCAAAGGTTATATTTCTTGTACCGGTATAATCGAATAATGAAATTGATGACAGTTGACCATTTGCGTCATACTGAGAACGTACTGTCCATTCAAACATGAACTCCATATAGAAGGATACCACGTCGCTATTTGGATGAAAAGATATTGTTACGAATGGACCACGGGGCGGTTGTCGTTTTGAAATAGATATCGAAGTAGGAAATAGCTGCATTGGGGTTTGTTTGTATTCCAAAAAAACTGAATATTTATATGAATTACTTTTTTTGATCATTGAAGATCCTTCAAATGGTATTTCTTTAAATTCTCGAAAATCGTCCTTTTTAATTTGTAAAACTAGCTGGGACATTCGATTTTTTACATCATCGAAATTCAAAAACTTGCTTAATTGTGGAAATTCTTGATGTTCGTCATCAGTTTTTCCAAATGCAATATTGATGACAACAAAATGCAACAAAAATATCAATATCAGTATTCTACAATGAAACATGGTTATTACAGATCAATTTTGTTAAAGATTTATAAAACAATTTTAATATTATACCTCGGCAATTATAATTATAGTGTTGATTACTTTTAAAACAAACGTATCCAAAGTTACTCTAAAATGAAAATGTCACCCTATTGCCAACCGGAGATATATCTTTTTCCCAAAGATCAGATGTAAAAATTTGTCAATTTTTAATTTTATTTTTGTTGAAATGTACAAATATCATAAATGAGGAGCCAATTCGCTTGGTAATGTAACCTCAACAGTACGTGAGTCAAGAGTTGCTGAACTATAAAATCTAATATTATGGCGACAATTAGGAAATGTCAAGCCAGCCGCACCAGCTGCTTCAAGACAAGCATCCGTACAGTTATAATTTTCAACTGTATAGGTGTTTTTTGTATCGAATATATTTTTTGTTGTGTTTAGAGTTGTTGCTGTATTGATTTGTGTTAATACAAATCCCTTTGATATAGGTCCATTGCTTGGATCATTTTTATCAAGATGTCCCGGTACTGAAATTAATCCGGTTGTGGCTCCAACTGTCCAAAGAGTTGTAAGAAAAGAAATAACACTATTTACTGTAAAACCACAAGTTGTATTTGCGAAGCTGGTGGTACTAGACGAAAATAATGTTGTGTCTGAAACATCAATTCGCCATGCTGCATGCCCAACTACTTTAATTGGAGACCAGATAATCCCATTAGCTGAAACGTCAATTTCGTAAGAATTTTTAGCAATATCACCTGGCTCTACCATAATAGTAATAACAAAATCTTCGACTTTGAACACAATCGTATCACTAGCATTAAGAGTTGTTCCATCTTTCATTACAACTTTTGCAGAAAGTGATACCGATTTATTTCCTGAAGCCATTGCTCTCAAAACAGGTTTAATTTCTGAATAAAAAGGCATGTTTTTCTTTTCTATTGAAGTAACCGATCCGGTTACCCAAAGTGGTAACCATGATATGATAAATGTTTCATTACCGGAAGATGTAGCCGTATAATCACAATAGGAAACTTCACCAGATGCATCTTCTTTTCCTGTCGCAGTTTCTTTTTCAATACTTAATTTAAATTTTGTTGTAATCACATTTTGATTGTTAGTGTTCCAAACTAAAGCCGGATTCGGAGTATACGCCGGATTGGCTTTTGACACCGTTAGGGTGTATCCATTTTTTGTATCACTTCCAGCCCATATCCGTTGATCGGAATAGAAAGAAGCCAGTGCAACAACGATAGCAACAATAAGTGTGTTTCGTTTTGTCATAAAAAACCTTTCATAGTAAATTTGTTGAAATATCTGGAATAAGAGTAAACTTATTAAAAACACAGTATAACTCACCATGTTTCTTTTGC
>JAIROC010000350.1 GCA_031257735.1 Bacteroidales bacterium
CTATGCAGTCTACAATATGATGGGACAAATGATGATGCAGGGTAAATTGCAAGAAGAAATCACAATCATAGATATAGGATTTCTGGCAAATGGAATGTACTATCTGAAAATTACAGATAAAAGAAATACAGCGATGAAAATAATTAGTGTCTGTCGATAAAGTACAAATATGGTTGTTTCAAAAGCGCTCCCCGCAATGACGGCGTTGTTTGGACGGCGTTGATGATTACTTTTTTATACTATATAGACAGACTCTAATTAGCTACGCTGCTCTTACGGGTCATAACCCATAACTCATATCCCGTTTTTATTCTTTTTTAATACCGTATATCTTTATAGTATTTTCTTTTGTAAGCGTCGTCATTCTTTTATTTTCGATACAAACTTGCTGTAAGTCTTTTTCAGGCAATAAGATATTCATCTGTTGAAGATTTTGTATGTTTATTGTCTTCAAAGTATCACCCTGAACATACAATATTTGATTATTCATAACATAAAAATAGTCTGTATAAACGGGTATTGTTTTCAGGTAAGTTCCAAAATGGTCGAATACCAATATCCCATTTTCAACGTCATTCACTAAAAGAAATCCTGACACACTTTCCTTGATAAAAGACGGGTTTACTTCTTTTTCTGTAAAATAAGTAATATCCTGACTTTTATTACTCAATTTATGTTGTGCATCGTAACGGAACAACTGTTTTACGCTTTCATCGTACACCCAAAAACCATTATCATAAGAAGTACAGACACAAGTCGGAAACAAACTAATATCCGACAAAAGATAAGCATTTTCTTGAGCCGTCAATTTATTATCCAAAAACGCCAATCGCATAAAATCTTTAGAAAACACTATTATCTTCAAGGGATTATAAGTATCAATAAAAGATATTCTTCCTGTAGACAAAGCAGAATAGGAAAACAACAACTCACCCTGTTCATTATATTTATCTAATGTTGTTCCGTTGCAGGCGTATACATAGCCTAACTTATCCATAGTAATAAATGTTGCTTTTTTGTCAATTTCCGCTATCACGGTAAAATCGGAAAGGGACTGTGCCATACCTGTTTTTATTTCCAAGATAAAAAGACAGTACAAAACAATTCTCAATAAAGTAAAAGACATGATTACTGTTTTTTTGCAAATACTTTATCGCCCATCACAAGCCGTATCATAAAATTATAATTAGGACGAATTTGATTGTATGATGAGAGGTGTATTTTTTCTGCGCTTATCTGAACAACAGGTTCAATTGCTGCCCAAGTGTTAAAGGCAAGCCGAACCCCCAATCCCCCGATAAAACCATATCCTATCCCTCCCAAATGAGGGTCTATTTCAGTACTGCTAATGCCCGGATCATATACAGTACCTTCTCCATATCTATTAATTATAGAAAAAGAGCGTTCCTCAATAATTACTTCAGATGAAATTACCTTAGTACTGTTTAGATGTACTCCGAGTTCTAAAAAAGGGAATACATACGGAATGGTTGTCTCAAAAAGATAAGAAGCGTTTACTCCAAAAAAATTGCGCCTTTCTTTGCCCACCATTTTGTAATTATCTTCCATTCCTAAATATTTTATTTCTCCAACATCCGTATTAGTTCCCGTTCCCTTTATCTCAAAAGTAGGAACTCCTTCTGCCGTTAACCGTACCTGCGAAAAAAGAAAACTAAGTGCAAAACTTTCCGAAAAACGATATCTCGCCCCTACGCCAAATGAAAAAGCAAGGTTATATCTCATACCTGAAATATCATCTAACCGAAAATAAGCAGTATCAAGGATAATATCAGAATGTCTTTCATCAATAAGGTATATAATTTCATTATATCTATATGGATTATTTAATACGTACCAAATATTAGGGTCTCCATATTTACGTTCTGCAGGATCGGGGTCTCTGCTTGGGTCTCCCGCGTAATAGTTGGCATTGGCTTTATGTCCCAAATACATGCCTGCATTAAAAAAGAAATCAAATCCTTTTGTCGTATCTATTTTTCTTGATGATTTTTGGGCAAAAACAGTAGTGAAAAAAACATTACAGCAAATAAGGAGGAAAAGAAACCATTTATTTTTTATCATGAGTTATATTTTTAATTTAGCAATAGTTTCTACAGGATTATCAGTACTAAAGATACTGTTTCCACAAACAAGCGCATTAGCTCCAGCAGCAATAAGCGATTGATAATTACTTAGTCCTATCCCTCCGTCAATTTCGATTAACGCATGGGCATGAGATTGTTCGATTAGCGTTTTCAGTTGTTCAATTTTCTTATACGTATGTTCAATAAAGTTTTGTCCTCCAAATCCGGGATTAACAGACATCAATAAAACCAAATCAACTTCACATATAATATCTTCCAACAAAGATACCGGCGAATGAGGATTTAAAGACACACCTACCTTAACACCATAACTTTTAATTGTCTGGATAGTTCGATGTAAATGAGTACACGCTTCATAGTGAACAGTCAAATAGGATGCTTTTGCTTCCGTACAAAATTGTTCTATATAAAAATCAGGATTAACAATCATTAAGTGAATATCCAACGGTTTTTTAGCATGTTTAGCAATGGCTTTCAAAACAGGAAATCCTATTGAGATATTCGGAACAAAATTTCCATCCATGACGTCTATATGAAACCAATCCGCTTCACTTCGGTTTATCATTTCAATATCTCGTTGTAAGTTTCCAAAATCAGCTGATAACAAAGAGGGTGCAATTATATGATTCATACTTTCTACAAAATCTATTGTAATAACTCATTAATAAACGAAATATTATTACAACAATACAAAAATAATAAAGGCGCGAAAGAGGCTGTGTGAAAAGTACCCCCGCAACAATAGAGGTCGTCATTGTCTGAACCACGATTTTAATAAGATTTATAAGATTAGCAGGATGCTGCGCAAGCACGCAAGCACGAAAGCACGAAAGAGGCTGTGTGAAAACACACAAAAGTGTCCAAACAACGCCGTCATTGCATTTGTGCTTTTGAGAATCAAAACGATTACTCGCAATGACGATCTCTGTTGTTACGAAAATACTT
>JAIROC010000383.1 GCA_031257735.1 Bacteroidales bacterium
ATAGACATTCAGCCCATCGCCATACAGATAAGCAAACTCCGCTTTTTTATATCCCTCATTGTTGACCAGAAGACCGGCGGCACAAAAGAAAATAATTACAATGTCCTCCCCCTGCCCAACCTTGAAACAAAGTTTGTAGCGGCCAATACGTTGATTGGCGTAAAACGCGAACAAGGGGTTCTTGCGGACCCGGAAATCGAGAAAAAGCAGCAAGAATTATTGATTTTGCGGCACAAACATTTCAGCGCCCGGAAAGCGGACGAAAAAATAGCATTGCGGAAACAGGATGAGGCGTTGTCTCAATACCTGGCGGACCTGCTCAAAAAAGATGGCTTTTACAATTCCGCCGACGCGCAAATGATGGCGGGTTGGAATCCCTACGACCAGACCAAGCCCTCTGGTTTTTTTGACCCTTACTGGATGTTCGGGATTAAGGACGGGTTTGACGTGGTGATTGGGAACCCGCCGTATGGGGCTGGTTTTTCTGAAGAAGAAAAAAAATATTTTCTACAAAACTATAAAAGTGCCAAGACTATTAAAGGTAAACAAAAAGGTTCGCTTGATACTTTTTCATTGTTTATTGAGAATGGGTTTAGGCTGCTAAACAATCATGGTGATTTGGGCTTTATTGTTCCGCTGACCATTACTTCAGGAGATTCCATGACGGCCCTTCATACTATTTTATTTGGAAATTGCGAGACAATAAAAATTTCCTCGTATTGCGATAGACCTTTGCAAATTTTTAAAAATGCGCACAAAAAAATTTCTATTATTTCCTTTCGCAAAACAGAAACCATATGCAAAAATCTCTTGACTACCAAGATGTACCGCTGGCATAAAGGGATTACATTGGCATCTTTAATCGACAAGATGCAGTTTATTGATAGTATCGATTATCGGCTCTATGGACGTTTGCCGAAGGTCGGGCTTAACATAGAAATTTGTATACTGCAAAAATTATTTGCCTCTCAAAACGTTCCAATTGGCAAACTCAGGGAAAAAGAATCAAAAACGGCGATTTATTATCGCAGCAGTGGTGGTATGTATTTTAACGTTATTACAAATTATGTTACGGGTTCAACGAAAGAGCGGACGATTTATTTAAAAAAAGATATAGCCAATGTGATTGGTGCTGTTTTAAGCAGTAATTTGTTTTTTTGGTATCAACAGGTATATTCAAATGGGCTTGACTTAAAGTCCTATGAGATTGATTCATTCACCATTCCTGTAGAAAAATTAACCCCAAAAACAACCAGCACTATTGAAAACCTTTATAAAGAGTATTTGGAAGACATTGAACGCAATGCCATTGCCCATACTACGGATAGTTATGCCAATATTGACTCCTTCAAAGAGTACAAAATCCGTAAATCAAAACATCTCATTGATAAAATTGATGATATAATCTGCCCTCTCTACGGTTTGACAAAAGCTGAAACGGAGTTTATAAAGAACTATGAAATCGAATTTCGAGTGGATGGATAGATTCATCCTTGCCGCCAAAGCCAAGAACCCAAAAGCCGACACTTCCGCGCTTGAGAGGCAGGTTGACAATCTTGTCTATGGCCGGTATAATTTGACGTATGATGAAGTCAAGGTGATAGAGCCGGGGTTTCTGGTGGGAAAGGCGGAGTGGGAGGGGAGTGAGGATGGCTAAAATAATTGACATTGCGGATAATGGGGTTGAAGTAAAGTTTTTGGAGAAACTGCGTAGAATTATCCAATCTGCACATTTGGACTTTTTGATAGGAGCAGGATGTTCTTATCCTGCACTTTCTGTTTTGGGAAATATAGAAAAAGATATACAGACAGCTCTAAAATCCGAAGATTTTAATCAAGCAGAAAAAATTAAATTTGATTTTCTTGTAAAACATTTTGAACTTACTCAATCTTTACGTGATCCATGGATCTCTGATGAAGGATTGGAAACCATCAAAAATTATGAAAGTTTATTAGATAATATTGCAAATATTCTTTTTGAACGGAAAAGTAACATTTTATATAAGCAAGCAAATATTTTTTCAACAAACTATGATTTGCTCATTGAGGCGGCAGCAGGAAATAGAGATGATTCAATTATTTTAAATGATGGGTTTAGAAGAACTTCACAACTAAATAAGCTGTATCAATATTCCACTTCTGAATTCTTTAATGTAATTAAAAGTACTGGAAGTATCTATAACTATCAATTTGAAATTCCTATAATTAATTTATTAAAATTGCACGGTTCTATGAATTGGGAAATCATACATGATTCTGTTTTTCAGTCATTTGATCATCTTGATAAGGCCGACAAGGTAAAAACAGGAACAACAATAAAGGACATGGAAATATTTAACAACTCCTTTTCGTTGGTGCTGCCACAAAAAGATAAATTTCGACAAACAGTGTTAGATAACACCTATTATAACTTGTTACGTCTTTACGCCAATGAACTGGATAAAGAAAATGTTGTATTAATTGTCGATGGATTTTCTTTTGCAGATGAACATATTCTAGAAATTACAAAACGCGGTCTGAAAAATCCAACAATGCAATTAATATTGTTTTGTTATGATAAATCTGCAAAAGATGATGCGGTTATAAAATTTTCAAAATTTAATAACGTAGACATTGTATATCGGGCAACAGAGCAATTTAGTTTCTCAGCTTTTAATGATTTATTAGCAAAAGTTATTTTTATTAAACCGGGTGATAAAAATGAATGATATGAAAACTGTACTGATACGAGATGCTGTCTTACGTATCGGCGAAGTGGGCGCTATCGATGGACGACGTATAACAATCGTTGTCGATAAGAATAAAAATGTTTCTGGTCTAATATTTGATGGGGAAATCCTTAAAAATATTTCTGTCGGTGGGTATATTGAGATACGAAAAGGATTTTTAAGCATTATTGGTAAAATAGATGGTGAAAATCTCAAGGAAGATTTTGAATTACTAAAAACTGATAATGGATATGAACGAATAGATAAAAATAAGCGTCTACTGATGGTTTCTGTATGTGGATGCATTGATGAGAAAGATAAATTTGTTGGCGGCATCAGAGAATTGCCTTTACTTGGAAATGAAGCATTCATTCTCACGAATTATAAAATCCATACAATACATAATTTATTGAAAGGTAAAAATACTATAAAGATTTCAATAGCTAAAACAGATATAGAAGGTATACCTATTGATTTGCCTATTGATGGCCTTTTCAATAGCCATATTGCAATATTTGGAAATACCGGAAGCGGAAAATCAAATACTTTAGCATCATTATACGGAAGTTTGATTGAAAAATTAAGTATAAGTAGGAAATTTAAGAATTGTTTTTTTCTATTTTTTGATTTTAATGGTGAATATACTGAAGAAAAATGTTTAACCCATAACAAAAACGTGTTTAATTTATCAAATTCAAAGGATACCGGTGAAAAAATTCCAATGAAATTTGATGAATTGATGAATATTGATAATTTATCAATATTATTTGAAGCCTCAGATAAAACACAGAAACCTTTCCTTCGGCGTGTTTTAGGTTATTATAAAAAAGTTGCAAATAGTAAAAACGAAGATGGTCAAAGTGATTTCTTTGAGTATTTTATTAATATTTTGAAATACAATGTAAAAAAACTATTGCTGTTGTCTAATAAAGATATTGCTTATAAGATATTGGAATATATAAACGATATTCTGGGTTATTTTGTCGATATTAATAACGAGCAGATTAATATTGGGTTTCATGATACAAATCATTATTTTTATCTATTAGTAGACGGCCAGGGTGCTTATTTGACAAATTTTCAGGAACATCCAGAGTATATTGACAATACTTATTTTATTCCTCTTATTGATAGAATAACCGAAAAGCAGTTCAAAAAGATAACGTATTTTAATATGTTCTATATTTTTATCTTGTTACAATTCATACACGATTTACATATATTTCAAGTACAATCAGAACACATATTGCCATTCATTACTAGATATAAATCAAAAAAGAGAAATATTGAAGAAGTTTTTGCAATTGATGAAGAACAAGGTATATGGAATAGTTCTAATATTGTTATTGTAAATATGCATGATCTGAATATTGACATGAAAAAAACTGTCCCCTTGCTTCTTGCTAAACATATATATAATAATCATAAACGATTGAATAGAAAGCGAAATGAAAAATCATTATCTATAATTATTGACGAAGCGCATAATATCTTATCAAAACAATCATTCCGAGAAAGGGAAGATTGGAAAGATTATCGTTTAGAAACATTTGAGGAAATAATAAAGGAAGGAAGGAAATTTGGTGTATTTGTTACGATTTCAAGTCAAAGGCCAAATGATATTTCAGAAACGATAATTTCACAAGCGCATAATTATTTTATTCATCAACTTATCAATCAACGAGACTTGCAGACAATAGGTAATGCGGTTTCCTATATAGATAAAGTCACAGAAGAATCCATCCCAACCCTACCAGTTGGGACCTGTATTTTTAGCGGTATTGCTACTCCAATGCCATTAAAGATAAAGATTGATGAATTACCCGATGATGAAAAGCCTGACAGCAATACTCTAAAATTTAGTGATATTACAAAGGAAGCAGAAGGGGTAATATAAAAATTGTTTCGGACTGTAATCTTGGAGCGATTCTTTGGGCGTTTTAGCCACCGGGCTTACGAAGCAAGCGCGGGGCCGGCAGTGAAGCTGCCTCGACTTTCCCCATACCCATTCACGCGGCGCGCACTCGCCAAAAGATGCCATCCCGGAAGCCGTCCTGACGCAGGTGTACGGCCGATTGAGG
>JAIROC010000465.1 GCA_031257735.1 Bacteroidales bacterium
CAATGACCGGAAGCTGGGAAAACGCCCTGTCACAAATTGAACGCGGCGAAATGCAGCCGGAAACATTTTCCAAAGCCATTGAAGTTTATACAAGGCAGATTACGGCGGAATTGCTGGATGTGAAAATTGAAGTTGCCGACGACAACGCATGTATCTGTCCCAAATGCAAGACCGCCAGTGTCCGTTTTTATCCTAAAGTGGCGAAATGCACCGACCCGAATTGCGGATTAGTCGTTTTCCGGAGTATCAGCGAAAAGGAACTGTCGGACAAACAGGTTTTGGAACTGCTGACCAGAGGCAAAACCGCCGTCATCAACGGCTTCAAAAGCAAGGCGGGCAAAGTATTTGCCACAGCCTTGAAATTCGATGAAAACTACCATGTTGCATTTGAATTTTCGGACAAGCCAAAGAAGTTCGGGAAAAAGTAAGTAAATTTGCCGCTGAAATCACACGGTCGTAACGGTTTTTTGCTGTTATTACTTTGGATTTTAGTGGTGAGCGTCAGGGAGGGATACCCTGACGCTTTTTTTATTAGTTTAAAAATATTTATTTTAATCTAATCTGTTCCAAAATATCTTTAGTTAGTTTTGATAATGGACGTTTTTCATGTTCTGCTATTTCAATATAGTTCCCGAAAATTAATCGGTTAATTTCTGATGATGATTTTCCAATAGCACTAAAAGTTTCTATAATCCCATTATAATAATCATCATTGTATGCGTATGCTTTATCTATAATTTCCTGAACGTAATCTTTGTGTTTAGCATACAATTCATTTAGTGCAAATGTTTCAATATTCCTATTCATTCTGTTATTTGTACTTTTCAATATGATTTCAATTTCTTTTTGGGTTAAAATATAATCCAAATGATTGAATGAAAAAAGAAACTCATTATCAAATCCTTTAACATATGGATGACAATCAATCATATCCTCGTTTTTCATGCTATTACATACAGGACAACAGGGAATTAAATTATAAAAAGAAAGAGCCAAATATGGATATTTACTTTTCGGGTAGAAATGGTCGAATTGTGGGCGAGTTTTCTTTTTTGAATTTATTGTAAATGTATATTGTCGATTACAGTAGGGGCACACGTTTACTTTTAATTGTTCGGCTAACCATAATCCGTTTTCATCAATGAAAATTTTGTATTGATTTTTCATGTATTTTTTAAATGTTTCAAATTCATAATTGTTTTCAGAAAAATCACTATTATATTTACTTATAATATTTTCAAATTCAAAAGATTTACATAAAACAATTTCCTCTAAATTATCAATAAAAACTTTGTGCATTGAAGACATTTTTCGCCTTTTAATTATTTTTATTTTATCAAAATAATCAGATGCAATACTCTCTATATTATCCCTTTCGATTTTTATCATTTAATTGTTTCTTTAATTTTTCTATCTCTTTTTCTAATTCGGTTACTCGCTTATTTACATCGTTAGGTAAATTGTCATTGTACAATTTCATAAGTTGATTTTTCAGTAATGGCTCTCCTATTAACTGTATTTCTTTATAAATTTTGTCATCAATATTGCCTGCTTGTAACTTTTTAAAAAGCTGTTCGATTTTTACTTTAGCGAACTCACCAATAGGAAGTCCATTAAGGAAAAAACTGTTTTTGTACAAAGTATGAATATTTGCCCCAAAAGTATTTTCTCGCGTAATTGATTTAACAACCTTACATTTACAATCTTTATCTGTGTCAAGAAAAATGATATTATTTTTAGGGAAATCCGAAACAATAATTGGGGAATGTGATGTCAATATAATTTGCACCTCAATCCCTTTAAAAACACTTGTAGTAAAGGCGATTAAGATATTTGAATTGTCTTTGCCATTCAGGATGAAAAGATATTTCCGGTTCATCAAGCAATAAAAATATATTTGATATTTTGGGTTGTAAATCCATCTGTTCTTTTGCATAATAGAGACTTGACATTAAATTCAAATACATTTGTTCGCCTGATGACATATTATGTTCCCATTCAACAGTTATCATTGAATAAAACAATGACTTAGGCGGAATAAATGCCTCCGTTTTATTTGATACCTTTTTTGATATATTATTTCTATAAACAGAAATGAGTTCAAAATATTTGCTAAATAAATTTTTCACCCTATCAATAGAGGCGTAAAAACCATGATTACGTTCATCATATTCAAAATAAACCTGCCTAATTATTGCATCAATATCAAGCAAAAGTTGTCCTATTTTGGAATCGCATTTTTTCATAAAAGCATCTACAATGGTGTCAAAATAATAGTCATTCCAATCAAAAGAAATACCCATGTCATGGCAATAACAATATAATTCATATATTAATGTTGCATATAAAGGAAATAAGTTGAGAACATGCGTATCTTGAGTATCTTTGTCTTTTATATATGCGTGCTTACATTCAGTTTTCAGTCGATTATAAAAATCCTTTGCATCGCTGTTATATGGAATATGATTAAAAACAGGCAAAAACTCACATCTAATAAAACACTTTTTTGGCAATCTCAAGTCGTTAATTTCCCAATTACTGTATTTAGAAAGAAAATCAAGTTGTCGTAATGTATTCCCATACTTATGATAGTGCCAAATATTATTTGCATAATGAGAATCTTCTCTGATAAATTTCTCAGAATCAACGATAACTATTCTTTTTTCTGAAATATCAATAGATGCTTTCTCTCGAAAAAAATCAATAGATATATTTTGATAGATATTAGGATTGTAATAAATAGCAGGATAACATATTACTCTTGATTCTTCAATAAATTCATGATTAAAATTCTTGTCAGTTTTTAATTGGGGTATATTTGTTTCTATTTTTAGTTTTTTATCAATTTTGTATATGTATATGGTATTTTTCTTTTCATAATGTTCAAGTAAAAATTGAATCAAATTACTTTTCCCTGTTCCATTTTTCCCAATAATGGCTGTAATATTTGAAATATTAGAAGCATTCCAAAAATTATTGACATAATCATTATTTTCATTTATCGTTAATTCATTACTATCCTTTTTGTAATAGCAATCATATCTGGGAGAGAAATTGAATTGACATTCTTGAATGTTTCTCTCATCGTTTTCGATGTATAAATATATTAATTCCATAATTAACTGTTTTTATATTGTTCCCACTAATTCTTTTCCCACCAACTCCCACGCCGCATCAATATCATACTCAACGTCTTTTCTCAACAGCAAGTAAGTATCTTCGCGAAAATCCCTGTCCGCCATTTTTTCGTTCATATTTGTAAGAAACTGTTTCTGCGTGGGCGGGACGTTTACTACATTTTTGATATAGAGTCTATAACAATGTATAAGTTTGTCTATATCAATATCTTTTTGTGTCAATGCCCAATACAAATCAAACA
>JAIROC010000575.1 GCA_031257735.1 Bacteroidales bacterium
CGCATTGATTGTTAGGGATTGCCACGTCGCTGCGCTCCTCGCAATGACGGCATTGATTGTTGCGAAAATACATTAAAGACAGACACTAAGTAAAGAAATAATGTTTTATGATAGCAAATGCGTTGTGTTGGACATTGACAAAGTCGATAATATTTTTTCGTTTTTCGAGAAGGAGACGACAAAATTGATGGCTTTTCTTATGCTCTCAGGATGCTGTCGAATTTGTCGACGAGATTTCTCGCGCGTGCGGGATGCTGTCGAATTTGTCGACGAGATTTCTCTCGCTTGCGGGACGCCGTCGAATTTGTCGACAGGCTCTCTCTTACGTGCGGGACGCCGTCGAATTTGTCGACAGGCTCTCTCTCGCGTGTGGGACGCTGTCGAATTTGTCGACAGGCTCTCTCTCGCTTGCGGGAAGGCGGCGACAATGTCGATGGAGTCTTTTCTTTTGTGCATGAAAAAACATCAACATGGTAGAAATCAAAAAGAAATTTTAAACAAACATAAACTAATATAAATAAATATAACTATTAAAAAATATAATTATGAACAAAATGATTTTAATTTACAAAAGAGTATTATCTCGTTTAACAACCTCAATGAACGTACAAGTTCTTCATGCTATTTACACAGAAATTAAACCTTTTATTGGGAAACTATCGGCTCTTGCTCAGATATTTGAAACTTTTGGTAAAGAACTTGCTACTTTGGATAACTTTCTCAAAAAAACGACAAAAGCATTTGAAACAAAAGAGCTGGTAACCAAAGATGCAAAACGTGATTTTACAGTTCGTGCCATCATCACAAAAGCGCAATACTGCTATACATACGCTATGACGGAAGAAGAAAAAGAAGATGCCCGCAAACTTGTCTATATCATTGACAAATACAAAGGCGTAGACAAAAAAAGTTATGAAGCTGAAACAACGGACTTGCGTAACCTGATAAAAGAATTAAATCAAGTACCTCACTTGCTTGAACGCTTTCAACTTACAGGTTTGGTTAGCCAATTGCAGCAGGAAAATAATGACTTTGAAGTTCTTTACAATTCCCGTACGCAAATTGTGCATGAAAAACTGTTAACAGGTACGGCAAAACAGTATCGTGATTCAGCCAATAAGGCATTTGACAATTTGTGTAAAACCATCACAGGTATATCGTTTATGCCTCTGACCGATGAAGAAAAAATTACATTAGAAAATCTGATTGACACTATCAATGCCCAAATCCAGCAGGCTACTGTTATCTACAATCGACACTTAGGCGTTCTCGCTGCACAAAAGAAAAAGAAAGAAGAAGAAGAAAAACAGAAAACAGACATACAAAAGGATGAAAAAACAGAGGAGTGAAAGAATAAAAGAACAAAAAGCAATCCCTAACCAAAAACGCATTGATTGTTAGGGATTGCCACGTCGCTGCGCTCCTCGCAATGACGATCTCTATTGTTACGAAAATACTTTTCACACAACCTCTTTCGCGCTTTCCGCCTTCTATAGAGTAATAAGAATAAAGTTTTGTTTAACATAAAATAAATATCATGAAAAAAATAAATTTGTTAATAGGGTTAATGATGAGCGTATTAATTTCTATACCAATCACTATGCACGCTCAAACTACATGCCCAAATTTGAACTTCTCATACGGTGATTTTACGTATTGGGAAGCGTATGCAGGTTCATGCGGTTCAGGTGTTAGCATGAATCAAAAAGGAGTAAAAGACGGTAGACACACTATCATGGATGCACAGCAACTGATGCTGGCAGGACAAATGCAGGATGAACGATGTATGGTTATACCAAAGGTTCCAAACGGATTTAGCTATGCCGCAAGATTAGGAAATGATAATACAGGCGCCGAAATGGAAGCCTTAGAATATACTATGACCGTAGATACTACAAACGCTTTCTTGATACTGCATTTTGCATGGGTGCTGGAAAATCCAGATCATGAACCTGCAATGCAACCAAAATTTACCATGACCATAAAGGACAGCATGGGACGTAAAATCAATGATAGACTGCTTCCCTGTTCAAATGTAGAATTTACAGCATCTCAAGAGTTAGCTAATATAATATGCCAAACCCCCGACTTTATAGCGCGTAATTGGACTACGATTGGCTTCAGTTTAGAGCGGTTAATTGGACAAAGAATAAAAATATACTTTGAAACAAGAGACTGTACGCAAGGAGAACATTTCGGTTATGCCTATATTGTAGGAGAATGTAGACCCATGACCATAGACTTATTGTATTGCGGAGAATCTTCTGCTGCACGTATGCGTGCTCCCGATGGTTTTGCACGGTATAAATGGACAAGAAGCTCCAACCCTGCGTGGAAGATTGAAGGGGATGGACGGAATTTTCAAAATATTATAGTCCCCGACTCTATCGATGGAGAAGAATTTATATGTGTTGTAACTTCTGAATTAGGGGAAAGTTGTTCTGCAACCTTACGTACCATCGTTGCAAAAACATCTATTGATGCGGATTTTGTTTATGGCGCTATAGACAGTGGGCAAATATTCCCTCCTACTACTTTTGAAAACTTTTATGATACATGTAATCGTACCGCTACCTTTGTAGACATGTCTACTGTGAGAAACAGTAAAAAAGCATCTATCTTATGGGAAATTCCGGGATTGAATGTAGTATCTTATGATTCTTTATTTACTTATACCTTTCCCGACCCAGATGAACCTGTTGAATATGTCGTACGCTTAACGGTTTATGCTGAAAATGGATGTATTGATACCTCAAGAGGAAGAGCGAACCACCGTATTATGATTTATCCATCATCCAAAGTAGATATAGCAGGAGCGACCCAACTGTGTGCAGGAGATACAACTTACTTAAAAGCTATTGCCGTTAGACATAATTTTATTGAACATACATGGACTTGGATGGATTCTAATCAAGTCATGCAAACGGCAAAAGGAGATTCGCTTGCAATATACGGTCCGGGAACGTATTATCTTAGCTCGAAAGATAACGACCGTTGTTTTGCGCAAGATACGCATATTGTTACTCCGTTAAAACCTGTTATGTCCGTAAATATAACAGATGTCGCTTGTTATGGCGGCGCTACAGGACAAATTATGCATGGTTCTGTAACAGGAGGACAACCTCCATATCAACCATTCAACTGGATATTATTGGATACAAATGGAAATTCATATACCGAAAGTGGAGATGTCAATGGAGCTACGTATACGAATCTAATAGCGGGAACATATATTTTTGAAGCTATAGATGCAAGAGGCTGCCTACTGTACGACGAAATAGTCATAAAACAAAATGACTCCTTGAAAATTACAGCCACTCAAACGCCAGCTACCTGTGAATGGCATAATGGTTCACTTGAACTCACAGCAACAGGTGGAATTCCTCCTTATCAATTTGAAATCAGAAAAGCAGACAATACTTTAGTGGCGTCTTCAAATATAGTTTCCAACCTGAACGCTGGAGTATATCGGATAAGCGTTATAGATGCAGCAGGCTGTATTACTTCCGATAATATTACCATAACGTCAATGCCTCCTCATATCGAATTGTATGTTAATACGAGGGGAACACCTTGGAGCGAAATAGGCGTTGTCAATATAATACAAGCCAGTACATGTACAAATGATACGGCTATTATTAAGGCAATGCCATATATAGGTTATCGCTTTGTACAGTGGAATGACGGTGATACAAATAATCCACGAACCATTACCACTACACAGGATACTGTCTTTATAGCTCTCTTTGAAGCAGCAACAATAGACATAACGGTAACGGGCTTGGAAACATCTGCCTTAAACGTCTACCCTAACCCGACAAGAGATTATATACATATAGTCCTACCTGATAATGTAGTTCATGCTGTTTTCACACTCTATGACATGCAAGGTAAGGAATTAATCCGAAAAGAAATCGGTAGACGGGATGAGGTTCCGGTAAGCAATCTCGCTACAGGTATCTATATCTATAACGTAACAACAAACAAACAGAAACATACAGGGAAATTAATCATTAATAAATAATAATGGATAATGGAAATACAAGACGATTAGCTCCGCTGCTCTTACGGGTGAAAATGATTTGTTTCCCGCAGAAAAGCGCAGAAAAATACTTTTCTAATTCTCTGCGTCTTTCTGCGAGTTCTGCGGAAAAATAAATTTATATCTTAGAACCATAACTATTGTTCATTTTTTTCATCGCGGAATATTTTTTTAAAGTGAATTTATAGATACTTATATTCTGTTACTGAACAAGATAAATAAAAACAAGTCTATTTACTCTGTTTTGGTTCGGTTTATTTTTTATTTTTTTTTTGTGCAATCGTACGATTGTAATAAAAAAAGTTGTACCTTTGCACATCTTGATAATTTAAAAAGGTTGCGGAAGTAGCTCAGTTGGTAGAGCATAACCTTGCCAAGGTTAGGGTCGCGAGTTCGAGTCTCGTTTTCCGCTCGATATGTTTTTCAGGATGCCTTGGTGGTGGAATTGGTAGACACGCGGGACTTAAAATCCCGTGATCATTGTGATCATGCGGGTTCAAGTCCCGCCCGAGGTACATATTTAGGAAATAATTCAAACTATGGTTGTTTTTCCTTTCTGCAAAATAAATCTGGGTTTACATATTAAAGCTAAACGAACAGATGGATTTCATGACATTGAAACGATTTTTTATCCAGTGTATGGATATTCGGATGTATTGGAAATTATTAGGAGTAATAAGTCAGAATATAGTTTTCAACAAAAAGGAATACCCATAAAGACAAATCATGATATTGATATTAATCTTGTTGAAAAGGCTTATTTGCTTTTGCGAGAAAAATATCATTTGCCATCAGTCGATATGTTTCTTTACAAAAATATTCCTGTTGGAGCTGGCTTGGGAGGAAGTTCTTCCGATGCAACATTTACCTTAAAATTATTAGATACTATTTTCAGCCTTCATTTAGACAATAAAACGCTGAAAGAATATGCCACACAATTAGGTAGTGATTGTCCTTTTTTTATAGATACTGTGCCTGCCATAGGAACAAACCGAGGCAATAAACTTGTTTCATGTTCAATTCCTCAACTATCAAAGAAATATCTTGTTATTGTTACCCCAAACATATTTATTAGTACAGCAGAAGCATACAAATCCTGTAAACCATATCAGAGAAATATTTCCTTGTTGGAAATTATATCTCAACCTATATCGTGTTGGAAAGATACATTAACAAATGATTTTGAAAAAACAATATTTCCCCTTTATCCTGAATTGCAAAGCATAAAGGAAAATTTTTATCATCAAGGGGCGATATATGCTTCTTTAACAGGAAGCGGTTCTTCTTTGTATGGTATTTTCAAAAAAGAACCGCTTTCATTGGAACTTAATCCCGATTATTTTCTTTATCAGGGATGGCTATTCTAATAAGGATAGCTTGCCTTGAATACTTTGGCTTTGCTTAGAGGTGCAACAAAGTTTACGCCCAAAGCTACATTCAGATTTTTTACTCTGTCAATGTAAATAATTGTATTGGTATAATCTACGGCAAGATACAATTGAAATACTTCTAATGTAAGATTCATTCCTAAACCGGGATTGAATATTGCATTTGTTTTGAATGTATTCCCTATAGCAAAATCAAACCATTTCCCGCAAGTACGATGATAAGATACACAACCGCTGGGAATAAAAACACCATTGATAAATTTACCTGTAAAAGTAAAATTAAATCTGTCATTAGGTGATGCATAAATAGAACCTCCTACATTAAATCTAAGATTAAGCCACTTTATATAACTTGATGTTTCTTCCAAATCGGAAAATAAACTGTTGCCAATAGAATCGGCAATTTCTCTCAGATAACCATTCGGATCAATATTTGTTCTCAACAGACCTGTATCTGAAATAATATCGTCGTATCCCATTCCCGTAATAGAGAAGGTTTTATTATCCACTGAGTATTGTTTAGCATTTGTTTTCCACTTGATAAGTCCAATATCCAAAACCGATGCGCTTACTTCAAATAACTGATTAATACGATAACGGGCGCCTACATCAAAAGCAAATCCATGATTCTTGAGATTTTTAGCAATATCTCCAGGGACAATACTATCTATATCAACAATTGCTGCTATTTTTCCTTGAAGCGTATGTTTGATTTCTAATGCATGATATTTTTCTCCTGTATACAATAACAATTCTGCTTGGGAGGTGTGTGCATTAAAGAGACCCGACAAATATTTGGCATTAACTCCAAAGGATATATTGTCATTAATCTCTCTGTTATAACCCAATCCTATTTCAGCGTATAAATTGAAAGATAAAAAATCATTACCTAAAAAAGATAATTCTTGTCCTTCAAAAGGAGCATTCCCTTTGACAATAAAAGAAAAGAGATCTTTTTTTAAGGTAATATTCATATCTGTTTTTATAGCTGTAGTTATGCTGAAATAATTTTTTTTGTTTATTCTAAACCCAAAATGAATAGGATCCATTTGGTACCAGAGACGAATAGCATTATTTTTTTTCAGTTTTTTAAGTAGTTCATCAGAAAGGGACATTACATCTCCATAAGGACTTATAGGGAGATTGGCGCCTACATGAATTTTACCTAATAAAGGAAAACAAACATGTGCATCATAAGGAATAATAGCGCCCGGATTTTCTTGCGCAACCTGAGGAATTCTGAGTTCTTTTAACAAATAACTTTCCTGTGCAATACCTTCCATAAGGAAAGTAAATGAAATAATAAGAAAGATAATTATATATTTAATATTCTGTGTCATTTTACTTGATTTTTAGTATGAAATTTCAGATGGATCTCCTTCGAGATGTGTATCTATTTTACAGGATAATAATATCGTTATAAAATTGGATTTGAATAATTTTATATCTGATGGCGTATTTGTAGCAGGATCAAGATATGAAGAAAAAGTTTCTTTGAAGATTAAATATTTAGCATTTTTAATTTTATCAAATCTTTCTCCTGATATAGTAATTGGGTCAGGTGTAGTAGTCAGGGGTGTTTCTACACGGAAATCAGATGCATTTGGAATAGCTGACAGTAGATTAATCTCTTGTTTTTGTATAGAATCGATTAGACGATAATTTTCATCGACAAAATAAACCTGTAATTCTCCCCGCAATGGTAAACCATTTACTATGCTTAGATAAAAAGTAACATTCTGTAAATTAGCAACAGATGTATCATTAAAAACATTTGCAATTTCTGTCAAATTCACAGCTGTAGTATCCCTTCTCACAAAGTTATTCAATTTGAAATAGGCGGGAACTTTTATAATAGGATTCAAATTTAGACTTCCTCCGAAATCAGGATAATTGGTAGTTTCCAAACCAAAACTAAGCGTAAGTTCTCTCCCCTGAAAAACAATATCCATAGGATTATTAATAATGAATCCGTCTATCGCCAAAGTTCTTTTGAACTCTCCATACAAAGAGGCTTGAATAATGTTTATTTTATTGAGATCAATGGGAATCGATTGTTTTATTCCTAACAAATTTTCATACTCTACTTTTTTTATCGTTGGACGAAAGTCTGTTGTATATTTATTATCAACATATAAAGAAAGGAAAGCTTGTCTGGGTTCCCAACCGTCTTTTCGTAAATCTGAAAAAAAGTCTAACGGATATGTTAGCGTTGTATCAAATTGTTTAAATGTTTGAGGAAAAAAGAAAGGAATATTTGTTTTGTCATAAGTAATAACACATAAATCATAGTCTAAGGGATCATAGTCTAAAAAATAAGATCGAGTAGCAGAATCTTTGTTTATTTGATTAACAATATCTTTACCTTCTATGGTTAAATTTACCAACGGTATCCCGTAAGCGGGGGATATATTTACATGCATGTTAAATCCTTTGTCCTTTAGTGTTTTATCTTTCAAACATGCCTGAAACAAAACACCCATTGCAATAATCGCTACAATGAGGAAACAGTTACTTTTATGTTTCATTTTCATTTTTATTATTTTTATTTATTTTATCAATTAAATCAGGGAGAAAGTTCATAGCTGCAAACACACGCATCATCTTCTTTGCTTCCATAGCAGGAGATCCCAAAACAGTTTGTTTATCAGCAATATTCTTGTGAATACCGCATTGTGCTCCTGCCATCACGCTATCTCCAATAACAACATGATCTTTTACTCCAACTTGCCCTGCAAAGATACAATTTTTTCCAATATATACAGAGCCTGCAATACCACAACATGCAGCCATTACTGTATTTTCTCCTATTGTACAATTATGGGCGATCTGGGTCAGGTTATCAATTTTAACTCCCTGATGTATAACCGTAGAACCTACTGTTGCTCTATCTATACATGAATTTGCTCCTATTTCCACATTACTTTCTATTATAACATTTCCCAACTGGGGAATTTTTTCATACGTACCATTTTCGGTAGGGAAAAAACCAAATCCATCCGCTCCAATAACACAACCAGAATGCAAAATACAAAAGTCTCCGATTTGACAACTTTCATAAATTTTAACGCCAGCATATATTATTGTGCTTTCTCCTATAATGACATTATCCCCGATATATACTTGAGGATAAATTTTGGCGTCATCATAGATTTTTACATTTTCTCCAACAACAACGCCTTCTCCAATATAAACATTCCTGCCTATGATTGCGCTCTTTGCTATAAAAGCATGTTTGGAAATCCCTAACTTTTCGCTTTTCAAACTGTCATAAAACTGAAGTAATTTGATAAACGAAAGTCGAGGATCTTTTACCCGTATTAATGTACAATCAACTGCACGTTCAACGATAAAATCATCTTTTATAACAACAATGCCGGATTGTGTAGCATAAAGACAGGAATTATATTTAGCATCAGCAATAAAAGATATATCTGACTTTTTTCCATCTTCAATTTTTGCTAAATTACTTACGGTAACATTTTCATTACCTTCAACTTTTCCATTTATTAATTGAGCTATTTGTTTTGCCGTTACTATCATACTGATATAATCTTAATTCTATTATTTGAAATAACTTAATTCTTTTGTAAACAATATATGGGGATATAAAGTTTGAATTTGTTTTATTTTTTCGACTTGCATCTCTTTAAATTTATGGCTTGCTTCCGAAGAATGATTTTTAATACGATGATTTGCTGCTAATAAGATGTCTTTTATAGCGCCATTAATCTCTATAGTTGATTTATCAAAAAAAGTTTCAGAAAAAATTTTCCAAATATAATCAATCGCTACTTGAGAAGGGTGTATCATATCATTATTATAGAAGCGATAATCCCGTAAATCATCCATCATAATCTCAAATGCAGGAAAATAATAACTGTTCTTTACTACTTTCATCAATTCATGTACCGCAACAATCAATTGCGATTTACTAAGCGTATTTTCTATCATATTGTTTTTGATATATCTAACAGGGCTTACCGTAAAAATAATCCGTATATTCTGATTTATCGCCTTTATTTTTTCAATACTGTTTACTAAATTTGAAACAATATCTTTGAAATCCAAAGTCGATTGTTGAAATTCTTTTTGCGGAAACTTATGACAATTGGCAACAATATCTCCTTTATATTTATATATGGTTGTAGTTCCAAGTGTTAGAATTAAGAAATCTGCCTTTGTCAGAAAGTCTCTGCTATAAATTAGTCTGGTATTGATTGCGTCTAAACATGTTTGTTTATCAGAATGAGAAAATTTTCCATGATGAAAAAAACTAATCCATTCATTATTATAAAAATGCAAATCATCTTCCCTAAAAAGAAAAGTATCTGTTAATATGTTTAATCCCTGAACAATAGATGCCGGATTAAATAATATGCCAAAAGGATTTACATCTGTTATAAATTTATATTCGAGTAATTTTTCTCCTATATTTTCAGCAAAGCAAGAACCGATAAGCATAACAGGATTTTTATGACTGATACAATATTCCGTTTCCTGCTTTTGAATTTCTGTCCTGAAAGAATTAGTTTCCATTGTTTAAAATTAATTGATATGCAAAGGTAACATTAAATTTCTAATTACACAGATAAAAAAAAATCAATCCCCTATTACAAAATAAAAAAATCATATCTAATATAGATAAATATCTTTAATATATCGAAGCCGATATAAAATATATCGAAGCCGATATAAAATATATCGAAATCGATATAAAATATATCGAAACCGATATAAATTCAGCGCTTCTGACTTGACAAAGATTGGATTAAAGTAATTTTATCAATCCAACTAAAACTGTCATAGGAATATATTCATAATCGAGTAGAAACTTTTTTCACCATTTCATTTTTCCACGAACAAAAATCTCCGACAGCTATGTGTTTTTGTGCTTCTTTGACAAGCCATAGATAAAAATGCAAATTATGAAGACTGCCTATCATAGAACCTAACATTTCTCCATTGATAAACAAATGACGAAGATAGGCTTTGGAATGCTCTTTATCAACAAATAAATCACTTTCTTCTTCTATTGGAGAGAAATCGTATTTCCATTTTTCATTACGCATATTCATAATGCCGTTACGGGTAAAAAGGACGGCATTTCTACCATTTCGGGTGGGCATAACGCAATCAAACATATCCACTCCCATGGCGATACATTCCAAAATATTGGCTGGAGTACCAACACCCATTAAATAACGTGGTTTGTCTTTGGGGAGAATGTTACAACATAATTCTGTTATTTCATACATTAATTCGACAGGTTCTCCAACAGAAACACCTCCAATAGCATTGCCATCAAGATCAAATGAAGCAACAAATTCCGCAGATTGACGACGAAGATAAGGATAAACACTCCCTTGTACAATAGGAAATAAGGACTGATATTTTCCATATACAGAAGAATTTGTCTCCTGCCATTGATTATAACACCGTGTAAGCCAACGATGCGTACGTTGCATGGAAGTTTGTGCATATTCTTCCGTTGTCGGATAGGGAGTACACTCATCAAACGCCATCATAATGTCCGAGCCTATTGTTCTTTGAATATCAATTACATTTTCAGGCGTAAATTCATGGATTGAACCGTCTATGTGCGAAGAAAATTTGACGCCATTTTCAGTAATTTTGCGACGATGATTTAATGAAAATACCTGAAATCCACCGCTATCGGTTAAAATTGGCTTTGTCCATCCATTAAATTGATGCAATCCTCCTGCTTCTCGAATTACGTCTATTCCCGGTCGTAAATAGAGATGATAGGTATTTCCTAAAATAATCTCGGCTTTTATATCGTTTCTCAATGCGTTGAAGTGAACGCCTTTTACACTTCCCACTGTGCCAACAGGCATAAAAATAGGCGTAGAAATCACATTCTCATTGATATGTATTTCTCCGCAACGGGCGTTAGACTTCTTGTCGATAGTTGAAATTATAAACTTCATGTTGTTAGTAAATTTTGGCAAAAGTAGTGTTTTATTTCATACCAATGTCTATTTTTGCTATTTATTTTATGAACAGTTTTTTGAATATAAATTTTGATGTAAATCACATATTGAATGAGTGTTATAGATAATTTACTTTTGGTTTTAGGGTGCATTTTATTGGGATGTTTACTTGTACAGCTGCTTTTTTATTGGGTAATCTTTTCACGATTTGCCTTTAACAGGGTTTTAAAGAGAGATAAAAAGGTGTATTCCGGTATATCCGTTGTTATTTGTGTAAAGAATGACTGTTCTTATTTAGAACAGTTTCTTCCTGTTGTTCTCACACAGGATTATCCCGATTACGAGGTCATTATCGTAAATGATAATTCCAATGACGATACCGAACATATATTGAGAGAAATGCAACAGGTTCACAAACATTTGCACGTAATCTCCATCGCCACGCAATCCTCAAAAGGGAATGATAATAAATTAGCGCTTGCTGTTGGAATTAAATCTGCAAAAAATGATTTGATTTTAATGACAAATGCAGATTGTCAGCCTCGTTCTTCTTCATGGATAAAGGAATTAGCTGTTTGCACTACAGATAAAAAGGCGATAGTTTTAGGCTACAAAACATACAATTCTAAAAAAGGCTTACTCAATATTTTAATCCGATTTGATGCACTGTATACTGCTATACGGTATTTTTCGTTTGCTCTTACAGGTTGCCCCTACATGGGAGTAAAAAGTAATATGTTGTATTCAAAAGAAATGTTTTTGCAGAACAATGATTATTTATTGGCTTACAAAATGGAAGCAGGCGAAAACGATTTGTTTATTAGTAAGATGATGAACAAACACAACACAACAATTTCATACAGTTATTCGTCGCAAGTAGTTTCTTCCTTATGTTATCAGTCTTTTTCCGAATGGGTCAATAGAAAAGAAAAACATGTACGGGCAATGAAATATGCCAAACCTACAAGTAAATTCTTTTTAAAATTGTATTGGTATACAGGATTATTGTTTTATATTTTGCTTGTTGTTACCTTATGTTTGTCTGCCAATATTATTTTGGGGATTGGATTTCTTTTAGGGGTATATTTTATACGATTAATTTCTCAATGGTTCATTTTTGCAAAAGCCTGCAATAAATTAAATGAAAAACAGTTAATAAAATACGTTCCATTAATGGATATATTTTTCATGTTTCTTATACCATTGGTAGACGTGCTAACATTTCAAAAACAAAGCAGATGGAAATAGATTTAAAAAATTCATTTACTTCTAAAGCGCGTAGAGATTATGGATTGATACGTAAAGCTATTGAATCTGGTAATCAGCAAGCGTATACTGAGTTAATGGAAAATTATAGAGATTCTCTTTATATGTTAATATATAAGATGGTGAATAATCCATACGATGCGGAAGATTTGACCATAGAAGCATTTGGAAAAGCGTTTCATAATTTATCTCAATACACGTGCGAATATGCTTTCAGTACTTGGTTGTTTAAAATAGCTTCCAATAATTGCATTGATTTTCTGAGAAAGAAAAAACTTAATCTTTTTGAAATGGATAAAGGATATAGTTCTATCGAAAATGAAATCTTTTTTTTCGAGTTAAACGATGACAGACCTAATCCCGAAGAATGTCTGTTCAATAAAGAAAAATCTTCAGAAATTCGCAGATTAGTAAATACCCTCAAACCACGATACCGTAAGTTAATAGAACTAAGATATTTTGAAGAATTATCCTACACCGAAATTGCAGACCAACTCAATGTCCCTATCGGTACAGTGAAAGGAATGTTGTTTCGTGCCAAATATATGTTGCAGGCTATTATGAAAAAAGAAATTTGATCATACTATACAATTTCACCAATAATACCTATCAACAGGGCTAATAGCAAAAGAGAAAAATAAACAATAAATATGATACCCCGTGTCTTCCAGTATTTTTTCAAGTAAAAGATACCTTGTTCCATAGTGTTCTTATCGGTGGCAAGACAAAAGGACTTTATCTTGTTAGCTGCTTGGTGTAAAAGATTAATGCAGTATATAAGAAACCCAAAAAAGACAATCCCCAATATTCCACTACCCTTTTCATAATAAGAGGCAGAAAAAAAATTAAACAAAAGAACGACAATCATAATACCCCCTATTACATATAAAAAAACAGCGATAAATTTCATCCATGAAGCCATTTTTTGCAAGTTTTCTATTGCAAACGGCGATAAGGTTATAGAAATAGATTTTTTGTTGTCCCTTATTTTGGTTTTTGGATTTTGTTCGGTATTCAACAAATCATTCATAAAGTCCTGCACTGTTTGGTATCTGTTTTCGGGTTTCAGTTGCATCGCTTCACGTATGGTTCTATTGGCTGCATCAGGGATATCCGGAACAAGTTCTTGTGGTTCGGGCATGGATTCCATGGTGCGCGTAGTGGCGTCCATGGGTTTCTGTCCTGTTAAGGAAAAGTAAAACACCGCCCCCAACGAATAAATATCCGAATAAGCCCCCTTGCGACTATTGGTTGTATATTGTTCTGGTGGTGCGTATCCCTGCGTGAGAATAGATGTATGATGTTGCGTTTTATCCTGGACAAACTCACGCGCAGAACCAAAATCTATTAATATCGCCCTGTTATCTGGTGTGATAATAATATTTTCAGGTTTAATGTCTCGGTGCAAGATGTCTTTGGCATGAATATAGCCCACTGCTTCCGACAATTGGGCTATGTAATTTACTGCCGTTTCGTAACTCAATCTGCTATGTTGCGTTACCTTTTGCTGCAACGTTACTCCTTCCACAAAAGGCATGACCATATAAGCAGTATTGTTTTCGATAAAAGAATTTAACACTTTTACCACATTGGGATGGTCAAGACGTGTAAGCGTTTGCGCTTCTTCAAGAAACTTTTGACGGTATTTCTCATACATTGTTATATCAATCCCTTGCAGTTGTACTGTTTTGTTGCGAAGATTACGAACACAGTAACCATTGATAAAAAATTCCTTTATTGCATGACTTACATTCAACCGTGTATGCCTTGCCATATATGTAATGCCAAAACCGCCTGCGCCAATTATGCGCTCTATAACGTATATTCCGTTTTGCAGAGTATCTCCTGCTTTGAGTTCTTTAATTGTATTTTCCATTTAATTAAAAATTGAAAATGAATGTCAAAAAATTTTCCACTGTTTCATTGAAAATGCTATCCCATTAATTGGAATCTGTCCGAAAAGTTCCTGTTTTTTTCTTTCCTTATCGCCGTAAATTTCTTTCCTTATTGCCGTAAATTTCTTTCCTTATTGCCGTAAATTTCTTTCCTTATTGCCGTAAATTTCTTTCCTTATTGCCGTAAATTTCTTTCCTTATAGAAATTTACGGCTATCCTTATAGAAATTTCACATCGTCTTATCTATTGTCAGTCAGAGAAATCCATTTTTTGATTAGTCGGTAAAATCGGACAGATATTAGTTATTAATTACTTAAATATTATTTCTCCTTTTGTATTATCTATTGTATAAGAACCAAATCTTTTCAACACGCTTTGTCCAAGCAGACAAACAGCTTCCGGATTATCTATAACAGTAGCCTCTACATTATTTAGTTCTCTGTTGCCAAGCGTTACTGTCCGTAAATTAATTTTTGCCCCTACTGATACTTCGCCTGTAGCATCCATAAAATAGTTCTCCCCAATAACATCACTGCGAATAAGCGTTCCGTTTTTTATCAACATGGCTGCTTCCAAAGTAGATATGCAAATATCACTTGCCCCTGTATCAAACACAAAAGGAAGTTCCTGTCCGTTTATCTTTACTAATATGTAACGCACCCCGTTTTCTTCCTTCATTTTTAAAACGGTTGTCGGTTTATTGAAAAGAAAAACAAATCCTAAAATTCCTACTATTACTGCTATCGTACATACTGTTGGTATTTTCCACCCAAAACGACGACGTCGAACCGCCGACGTTTTACTCAAAAAATAATCTTCCCACGACAAACATGTGTTTCCTATTCGCACAATATCTCCATGCGAAAGATTAATCTCTCCCGATATTTTTCTATTATTCACATAAGTACCGTTGGTTGAACCGAAATCTGTTATTCGAAAATTACCCGCATCATCGCAAATGATTTGCAAATGATGACGAGACACTTTCGCATCGTTAATCACTACATCGTTACTGCTGTGCCTGCCTACGGTTACTATCTTCATCTTTTTTGTTTTTTTTCGTTGTGTCTCCTGATACTCCGATAATCTTTTCTACATTCTCAACAACTTTTTTTGTGTCGATAATACTGTTTTTTCCTGTATCGACTGCCAACGGTGAAATAATATTCGTATCGTTTTTGTTGGCGATACTGTCTACTTTGTTGGCTGTTGGTGGCGGAATAGTATCCTTTGTTTCTATTTTTGTTGAGTCCGCAGGCATAAAAATTTTCCACACAGGATTTTTATGCGTAATGGATTCGTTAAGCAATATTCCTATCAGTATTCCTGCCATTGCTGCCGCTGCTAACACTATATATCTTCTCCATGAAGGCGCTGTGGCGTCTTTGGGCGGGGAAATGGGATTTTTGCTTTCAAATACGCTTCTTTTATAGGGACTTTTCGTTATCAGCGCCATCTGAATAGTGATATTATCTGTGCCTCCTGCCGATTTTGCCATAGACATCAGGGCATTTTCTTTGTGTTGCAAATCCGTTTCTTCCGATAGAATTTCTTCTATAAGTTTATCGGACACCATACCGGACAAGCCGTCGCTGCAAATTAAAAAAATATCTCCTTGAGATGGCAATACAGCCTGATGACATACTTCCGGATTAAGCGTTTCGCTTGTTCCAAGGGCTTTCAGAATACGATTTTTGTCGGGATGTTTTTCCGCTTCGGCGTCAGTTATCATGCCTTGATTCACCAACCCTTGCACGTATGAGTGATCTTGCGTAAGACGATGCAGACGGTTTTCTTTTGCTACATACAAATAAATACGACTGTCTCCTGCATGTGCCAGCCATACACCGCCTTCCTGCAACAACACTACACATGCCGTTGAACCCATACCGCGCAGTTCAGGATGTTCTGACGCTGTACCTATTATTTGCATATTGGCAAACTCTAACGCTTCCCGCAACGACTGCCTTACATCCGGATACACTTCTTTTGACAGATATTGTATAATACATTCCACCGCAAGCGATGACGCTTTTTCTCCTCCAGCATGACCGCCCATGCCGTCACAGACTACACATAGATATCCATTAGGCGTTTCCGCCGTTCTGTTGCTATCCTCATTCTCTTTACGAACTAAACCTTTATCGGTTACAGAACTAATTTTAAATTTTATTTTATTCATTCCTTGCTTTATTTTTTTTATGTGATTGTTTTGCTGCTATTTTAAAGGTTTCTATTTCAGGCATGCAAGTTTTCATTTTCTCCACCCAGAATTTAGTGATAAATCTGAATTATAGTCAGTATACTCATCACCATCAAACAAAACAAACCAATTGTAATTAGTTTTATTTACTTCCTTAATAAAATCTGACTGATCAATATCAATTCCTTCTTGAATAATTTCATCAAAACATTTTTCTGTTGTAAATAAATGAGGATTGGACACAAATTCATTTGCATTGAGTTTGAAATATCCTAATAAATAATGTGGAAACATTGTTTTCAATGAAATTTCATTTTGTTTTGGAAAAAATGATTTACAATACATTGGCAAGCCTAATTCTTTTATTTTTTTATTCTTCTGACTTATAATATCAAATGAAAAGCCTATTTTACTAAATGAATGTTCAATCCAACTAACTAATATTATTTGTTCTGATGAACTCTCTCCACTAGTAGCAAACTTTTTAGCAATTTCAAAGTTTGTTGAGGTTGATACAAAAAAAGAATTATCATAGAACCCCATTCCTCCAAGATGGTGAAGAGGAATAAGATAATAATCTCGCAGTTTAATGATTTCATCTTTGTTTCCTTGCTTCAATTTTTCACAAAAATCATTCCTATTGTTTTCATCTTTAAAATAATCGGCAAATTTTC
Source organism: Bacteroidales bacterium (assembly GCA_031257735.1). GTDB lineage: Bacteria > Bacteroidota > Bacteroidia > Bacteroidales > WCHB1-69 > JAIROC01. The sequence continues at coordinate 17,424 of JAIROC010000575.1, forward strand.
TGTTCTTGTTTGTAAATTCACGAATTTCTTTTTTGTCTTTTGATAATATTTTCTTGTATTTTTCAAAAATGAAATCAATGAAACTTTCTTCAATACAATCAATGGGATATATTTTATTTTCCTTTTTTATTTTTTCACGATATTCTTCTTGATATACCTTCCCTTTCTCTCCTATCATGAATAACATTGTTTTCATTTTATCTTCATTATCTGCTTTCGTTAGACCCAATTTTTGGCTGATACGATCATATTTTTCTCCTCTATATAATAATTTTACTTTACGCGAATTACTGTATAAATATTTATAAAAAGATTCTAACTTCATTCGTTCTTCTTCCGAACATTGTTTTTTAGCGGATACAAAAAAATTATAGGCATCCATTGAGCTATTGGTTTTAGTGATACGATTATCATTATTATCTTCTTCGCAAATATCTTTACGAATGTAACAGGGAATAGGTAAAATCTTTGGTCCTCGAATAATTTCATACAATTCTTGAGAAATGTCTGTATTAGAAACTTCAAGTTTTGTTATTGGTATAATAGATAAAAACTTTGGTCCTCGAATAATCTCATACAATTCTTGAGAAATATCTGTATTAGAAACTTCAGTTCCTATTATTGGTGTAATGAGAGCAATGATTGCGAAATCCTCATTGTTTTCTTGATATTCTTTATGTTTTCTTGGTAGTTTTTTAAAGGAGATATCTTTATTTTTTTTCATCAAAATATAAATGTTGCAAATACTTTTTCCCCCTTGAAAAACATACCATTCTCTAACGTCTTCCTTTAATCTTACTTCTATTATTTCTTCCATCTATTATAGATTTAAATTAATTATTTTTTTTGAATTTTTGATTGTTTCTTTATTCATAGTGTCTATTTAGCCATCGAAACATCTCTACTCTACCATATACACAAAAAACTATCTCTTTCCCTGTTTTGTCTATATATCCCCATTTGCCTTTCAAATTCACGGCAGCAAGCCCTTCCGAAAAAGACTCAACAGACTCATATATACAAGGGACTATTTCTTTTCCTGTTTTGTCTATATAACCCCATTTCCAGTTCAATTCTACGACAGCAAGCCCTTCCGAAAAAGACCCAACAGACTCATATTTACAAGGGACTATTTCTTTTCCTGTTTTGTCTATGTAACCCCATTTGCTGTTCAATTTTACGGCAGCAAGTCCTTCTGAAAAAGACATAGCAAAATAATTATCATATATACAAGGAATCACCATTTTTCCTGTTTTGTCTATATAACCCCATTTGCTGTTTAATTTTACGGCAGCAAGTCCTTCCGAAAAAGAATTAACATCATCATATTTACAAGGGATCACCACTTTTCCTGTTTTGTCTATATAACCCCGTTTCCAGTTAATAAAAATGTACGAATCCAAGCCCCGTTGAGGAATCCCCGCCCCCCCACATACGACGGCAAGCCCTTCCGAGAAAGAATTAGCACAATCATATTTACAAGGGATCACCACTTTTCCTGTTTTGTCTATATAACCATGTTTCCCATCAAGTTTTACAGCAGCAAGTCCTTCTGAAAAAGAATTAACATCATCATATTTACAAGGGACTATTTCTTTTCCTGTTTTGTCTATATAACCCCATTTGCTGTTCAATTTTACGGCAGCAAGTCCTTCCGAAAAATGTGCAGCATAATCATATATACAAGGGACTATTTCTTTTCCTGTTTTGTCCATGTAACCCCATTTGCTGTTCAATTCTACGGCAACAAGCCCTTCCGGAAAAGATATACAACCATAATAATCATAATCATATATACGAGGGATTATTTCTTTTCCTGTTTTGTCTATATAATCTCCTCTATTACCAAGTTCTACGGCAGTAAGCCCTTCCGAAAAAAAACAAACATCATTATATATATAAGGAACTATCTCTTTTCCTGTTTTGCTTATATAGCCCCATTTACCATAAAGTTTTACAGCGGCAAGTCCTTCCGAAAAAGGTGCAGCATCATCATATATACAAGGGATTATTTCTTTTCCTGTTTTGTCTATATAACCATGTTTCCCATCAAGTTTTACAATAGCAAGCCCTTCTGAAAAAGACCAAACATCATCATATATACAGGAGATTATCTCTTTTCCTGTTTTGTCTATATAATTCCATTTACTTTTCAATCTTACGGCAGCAAAACCTTCCGAGAAAAACCTAATATCGTCATATATACAAGGGACTATTTCTTTCCCTGTTTTGTCTATATAGCCCCATTTATCATAAAGTTTTACGGCAACAAACCCTTCTGAAAAAGGCGTAACATCATCATATATACAAGGGATTATCTCTTTCCCTATTTTGTTTATATAGCCATATTTGTTTTTCAATTCTACGATAGCAAGCCCTTCCGAAAATGGCACAACTCCATCATATGTACAAGGGATTATCTCTTTTCCTGTTTTGTCTATATAACCATATTTATTTTTCAATTTCACGATAGCAAGCCCTTCCGAAAAAGGTGCAGCATTATCATATATACAAGGGATTATCTCTTTTCCTGTTTTGTCTATATAACCATGTTTGCTTTTCAATTTTACGATAGCAAGTCCTTCCGAAAAAGGTTTAACATAATCATATATACAAGGTACCACCACTTTCCCTTTTTGATTTCTATAACCCCATTTGCTTTCCAACCTTACTGCAGCAAGCCCTTCCGAAAAAGACCAAACATCATCATATATACAAGGAATCACGACTTCTCCTTTTTGATTTATATAACCCCATTTTCCTTCCAATCTTACGGCAACAAGTCCTTCCGAAAAAGATTTAACAGCATAATATTCACAAGGAATCGCCACTTCCCCTTTTTGATTCATATAACCCCATTTGCCTTCCAATTTTACAGCAGCAAGTCCTTCCGAAAAAGACCAAACAAAATCATATTTACAAGGAATCACCACTTCCCCTTTTTGATTTATACAACCCCATTTACCATCTAATTCTACGGCGGCAAGTACAAAATTATTAGATGACTGTCTCACAAGAAAAACACATGCCACAATGGATATAATTATAGTAGGTATTATTATTTTAAGGAGTTTCCTTTTTTGTTTTGATATTTTTTGTTTTTTATCCGATTTCGTTTTCAACAAATCCTCCATAAACCCCCGTACTGTCTGGTATCTGTTTTCAGGTTTGAGTTGCATGGCTTTGAGTATGGTTTTATTGGCGGCGTCGGGAATAGAAGAAACAATCTTTTGCGGTTCAGGCATGGTTTCTATGGTGCGTATAGTTGCTTCCATGGGTTTTTGTCCTGTCAAAGCAAAGTAAAACACCGCTCCCAATGAATAAATATCCGAATAAGCGCCCTTGCGACTGTTGGTTGTATATTGCTCCAAAGGTGCGTAGCCTTGCGTAAGAATAGATGTATGAGCTTGCGTTTTATCATGGACAAACTCCCGAGCAGACCCAAAATCTATTAATACCGCTTTGTTGTCGGGTGTGATAATAATATTTTCAGGTTTGATGTCTCGGTGCAGTATATCTTTGGCATGAATATAACTTACGGCTTCCGAGAGTTGAGCAATGTAATTTACTGCCGTTTCATAGTTCAATTTACCCTGTTGCGTTACCTTTTGCTGCAAAGTTATTCCCTCCACAAAAGGCATGACCATATAAGCTGTATTGTTTTCTAAAAAAATATCTATTACTTTTACTACATTGGGGTGGTCAAGATGGGCAAGAGTTTGTGCTTCTTCAATGAACTTTTGACGATATTTCTCATACATTACCGTATCAATACCTTGAAGCAATACGGTTTTATTGCTGGTATTACGCATGCAATAACCATTAATAAAAAATTCTTTTACAGCATATACAACATCCAATAACCTGTGTTTTACCATATATGTAATGCCAAAACCGCCCGCGCCAATAATACGTTCTATAATGTATGTTCCATTTTGCAGGGTGTCTCCCACTTTGAGTTCTTTCAAATTATTGTCCTGCATTATTTTTTTTATTAATTATAAAAGTACAATATTATTTCCCCTAATTTTACAGTGTCTCCATTATTGAGCGTAGTTCGTTGCACAGGACGTCCATTGACAATTACTTTATTGGCGCTTCCCAAATCCTGAATTTCAAACCCATTACCTGTAAATATTATTTGGGCATGTTTTCGCGAAACGCTTTCAGCAGGAATGATCAAATGATTATCTTTACTTCGTCCGATAGTGGTAAAAGGTTGTCGAATGGTAAAACTCATGTTAGCGCCGTTAATAATGTACTGCAAACGTGGAAAAAAATTTTTTGTCTGCATAATATTCAACAGGTCTTTTTCATATTCATTTTTTCGTTGTTCTTCAGCGTTTTTTTCTTTTTCTTCGATATTTCTTTTAAGCCTGTTTATTTCGTCATCTGCTTTCTTTTGTTTTTCTTCTATTTCTATTCTTACTTTTTCTTCTTCTATTACTTTTTTTCTCTTTTTCTTTCTAATAGCACGAACAATAAAAAATACTGCCGTTGCCAGCAATAACAAAGCTCCCATAGTTGTCAGAATTGCCAATAATGTATGTTCTTTCAGCCAATCCACGAAAGAAAACGATGGAGCAATGTAGGTCAAAGGATATTCTTTCCCATTAACGTTCCAAGAGATAAGATGCTGATTTCCGTCTTGGGGATATTCTGTCAAAAAAGACACGCGATAATCCTGTCCATAATGTTGTTCGTTCATTTTGTTAAAACATTCTTTGAGCAAATTTATGGCAATTTCCGTATCGGCAGTTTCTATTTGTTTTCCAAAAGTACGCGCAGAAATACCGTCGATATTGGTACAATGTTCGCAGTGAGGAACAGGATATTTTACCAAATATATCGGGATTTTCAGTTCCACTGCTTTTACATCAGCAAAATCGCCTTTTCCGCCATGTTTATCCTGATTGCTTCCTGCCGTTATTACCACCAGCGCTCGGACACGATCAGCAGGTTCTTTGCTCAGCAGATTAATACCTTCCTCAATTGCCATGTACAATTCAGAACTAACCTGTTTAGAAAAGAAATCATATTTGTGTGAAAAATTTTGTACTGCCTGTGCCAATAGTTCTTTGTTGGAAGTAAAACTGTCAGAAAACAGGGTGTGAATACTGCTCCCAAAGTCATTTCCCCCTTTTCGGTCAAACACGGCAACATTAAATCTGTCTCCCTCTCGAACAGATGTCTGTTGCAAAAACTGATACAAAAATTGTTGCGTAAATTCCGATTGTCCTTTATGCAATGGATGATCAAGGTCTTCCCATAAAAAAAGAATTGTTTTATTGCGTTTCACCGTATCGGAATAAGGCAAGTGTTGCAATTGAAACGGTATTTTTTTACCGTCTTCAGTCAATAAAAACTGTGTACTGTCTTTTATTTCGGGATTATATTCGTTCCACACAAACGAAATTTCCGGGTAAGCGCTCATATTAAATTCTCCTCTTAGGCTTTGCGCGCGTCCGCTAACAGAGATATACAGTAATATGCCAAAAAAGACGCTATAAAATATATTATTTCTCATTGTTATTTATTATAAAGATGATTTGAATTTGAATATTGTTTCACCTATACGGATAAGGTCTCCATCGTGAAGTTCTACTGCTTCGTTTTCAATATCCTTGTCATTTACCCATGTACCATGCGTTGAAAGTTCGTCTCTGATTACATACTTATTGTTTCTGAACAGAATAACGGCATGTTTACCCGATATCATTCCATCGTTTACCGTAATATTACAGGTCATATCACGTCCGATAAGATTTCTCCCTTCATAGAGCCTAAAATCCATTCCCATTTCATTAAACGAATAACTTACCAACCATCCCACCAATTTACGGCTATTGCGATATTCTGTTTCTGTTTCCACTCTACCGTTAATTTCTCTGATCACCTCTTCGCCAAAAACAGTATTCCCTTCCGATGAAAAAGGAACAGACGGCGACACAAAGCCACCTATAATTTTGGTTTTTCCATCATCATTTTCTTCTGTAGCAATTTGCGTTGCATCGTTTTCAGAAGATATTTCCATTTTTGTAGCTTCATTTTTATCGCTGCAATAGGGACAATGCTTTAATTCTTCCTTATAATAATGTCCCTTGTTGCATTTTGTAAATCCTTGCATACTTAATCTTTTTGTAGTTTTTTATTCTCAATTCTTTTTAATCGTTTTTCCTTTTTAATCATTCAACAGCCAATCAATTACGTTTAAATGTTTTACTCCATTTATATCTGTAGAGGGCATATCGGTTGAAAGGATGTATTTTGGATAATCATCGTAAATAGCTTTGAGAGGTTTTAATTTATTTTCTCTTGATTCGGGATTTAAAACAGACCATACAACTTGATAATATTCAAATGTATTATCTTCGTTTCTAACAGCAAAATCAATTTCATGTCCATGAAAATTACCTGCCCAAATCTGATATCCTCTTCTGTACAATTCCAGATATACAATATTTTCCAGAATACGTTCTGTATCTCGATACAGGAATTTTCCTGTTTTCGCATTTCGGAAACCAATATCCACAAGATAATATTTTTCTCGCGTAAGCAACTGTTGTTCGCCTTTAATATTAAATCTACTTACAGGATAAAACAAAAAGGCATCGCATAAATACCCAATATATTTATCTATTGCAGGATATGGAATTTTTTTGTTGTCCTTGCTCATGACTTTTGAAATACTATTTGACGAAAGTAGAACGCCAATGTTGTTCATGAGATATTTTGTAATAACATCAAACCTTTGTGGATTTCGAATACGGTAACGGTAAAATATGTCTTTTTCGATTACCGTATCAAAAACATCCTGTACATATCTATTTCGAAGATTTTTTTCTTTTTGCCGAAAAAACGTTCCCTGTGGCAAAGATGTTCCGTACAAATAATTTTCAAATGCGATGTATTTATCTGCGGGATTGGTTTTTTGAAAGACTTCCATATATTCGCTGAAAGAAAAAGGCAAAATAGGAATGTTAATATATCGACCCGATAACAGAGTTGCAATTTCACCCGATAAAAAGGAAGCATTGGAACCTGTTATATAAAGGTCAATATTTTTTTCAGCAAACAATGCATCAAGGAGTCTTTCAAATTCATTTATTCGTTGAGGTTCATCCAAAAATATGTAGTTCATATATTCGGGTTCAATTTGTTCCATGATATAATGATATATTTCATACCAGTCTGCATCTTTTGAATGCCATGGCTTTTCAAAATTATATATCTGAACACAACGAGGCGGGATACCCGATTCCTGAAGTTGTTGAGCAAACATTTCCATTAATGTAGATTTTCCACACCGTTTAAATCCAACAATAACCTTAATAATATGTTTTCCACACAGTTTTTCTAACTGTCTAATGTAATATTTTCTTTTTATTAAATCATTCATCTGCAATAGTATTAAATAATTACGACTTCTTTTCTATCAAAATATTTAGAAAAAAAAATTTGGGCAAAGATACTACAATTTTTATTATTTTCCAATGTTTCGTTTGCAAAATATTTTTTGGCAGTTTATATATTCAGAACTGACGCACGAAATAAGTAAGTAAGTAGGGCAAAACATGTTTTGTCCTTACTATATGGCGTTGTTTGGATGTTTTTTTGTGTCAGCTCATTTTCAATTTTCAATTGATGAAGTACATTGCCCGTAGGGCATTCATATCAATAGAAATTATGAATTATGAATTATGAATTATGAATTATAAGTTGACCTGTAGCGAAGCGGAGAGCAGCGTAGCTAATTAGTGTCTGTCTTTAAAGTATTTTCGCAACAATCAATGCCGTCATTGACGAGTAATCGTTTTGATTCTCAAAAGCACAAATGCAATGACGGCGTATTGATTGCTGTTTCTGACTTTATAGACAGACTCTAATTACGAGTTGTCAAACTAAAATAACTCATAACTTTAAATAAGTTTTTTTTGAGAGCGCCCTAATATAAAGGTTTTTCGTTTATCCACGAAATGGTATAGCGAAAATCTTTTTGATTGGGTCTGTCTAATATTTCAAAAT
>JAIROC010000595.1 GCA_031257735.1 Bacteroidales bacterium
TTGCCACGGTTTCGTTCCCCGAATATTACCGTAGGACGAAGGATTCGCAACATTTTGTTTTTAGCGTCTTTACTCTGCCATTCCCGTAAAACTTCCTCCGCCTGCCATTTGCTTTTACCGTAATGATTGAAAGGGTCGGCAGGATGAGTTTCGTTGGGATTTGTCTTGTTTAATCCGTAAATGGCGACAGAACTTGTGAAAACTATACTTTTAATCCTGTTTTCATCCATAGCGTCCAAGACGTTTCGCGTGCCTTCGACATTAACGTCATAATACAAAGACGTCGGAGACACGTCGTCGCGATGCTCCGCAGCTAACAAAATCACCAAATCGAATCCTTTTAACAAGGGTTTTAAAGCCTCTTTATCCCTGATATCAACAATGGTTGTGAATTGAGGATATTTTTTGCTCGGCTGCTTGTCGAAGTTTGTAATTGTGTATTTGTCTTTTAACTGGTCGATGAGGCGCGTGCCGACAAAACCGGAGGCGCCGATGAGGGAGAGTTTCATATTGTATTTTTTTAAGATAGATATTTTTTGTACGACAAAATCCTAATTTATGCTTTAGAAATACCCGAGTAGCCCCAAAAATCTTAAATTTTATATTTTCTGAATCCGCAAATAATATATAGTAAAAAATAAAAAATTGATTCAATTATAGAAAGATGTTCATGTTTACGATATACTGCCCATGTCCATTTTGCTGCTTTGAGTTTATTCGAAGAGAAAGATGTCTGACCAACTCGGTACAGAGCTAACACTTTAGGAACAGCATACGCTATATGACCTTTCTTTAAAATACTTAACCATAAAATATAATCTTCAACTTTTTCATATAGAAAATAGATTTTTCCCAATTTATTTACAGAATACATCCCAGTTAAGCAACCTATTACATTTCCTTTTAATAATTGTTTATAGTTTATTTTTGACGGTGTTCGTACAATTCTGTTATTCCGGAAACCATTACTATCAATCTTCTCATAATAAGAATAAACAACTGCTGCATCTTTTTGTTGAGCTAAATTAATTTGTTCTTGTAGTTTATCGGACAACCATATATCATCGGAATCCAAAAATGCAATAAAATCCCCTGATGCTTTTTCAATACCAAAGTTTCGAGGGACAGCAGGTAAACCATTGTTTTGAGGCATCTGATATAATTTAATCCTTTTGTCATTTTTGATACATTCTTTGATGATATCAATACTATTATCGGTAGAACAATCATCTACAATAATGAGTTCCCAATTTGTATATGTCTGATTTATTACAGATTGTATGGATGATTCTATATAGATAGCTCTGTTATAATTTGGAATAATAATTGAAACTAATATCATTACATATATTTTACATTAATAATTAATTAAAAGCAACATTTTGGAAACATAAGTTTGATGCAGTCAATGTACCCTCAGGCAATCCGGCTCGAAAAACCGACAATTTGGAATGCACCCGATCTTTCTTTATAAACCTTATAACAAATAGCCATACATATCCATGGTATAGGTTCGCCAATAGAACCTGAGAGAGTAATACTAAATAAAAACAGTATAACAAAACAAAATATAGGATCCTTCATATTTTTCAAAAGTTTAAAAATTGGATTAAGTATGTAAAGTGCCAATATAAGACCAAGCATTCCCATATCTAACGATATTGATGATAAAAACGATATAGGACGCACAGGTATATATCCTCCCTGAAAATAGTATGTTAAATTCGGATCTATGTAAGTTTCATTCAATGCTTCCACAGAACTATATTTCCACAATCCTACTCCTCCCCCTAAAGGATGAAAAATGGCATATTTATAAGCGGCTATTAATGTAATTAAACGGAATCCCGATTGATTTAGTAATATGTAGTATACATCAGAAAAACTAACATTGGCTAATATCGTATAAAATACTGTAATTGCCCGATTGTTAAAATTTCGCAGTACAGGAATTAAAAAAACGAATAGAACGGTCATAGCTATAGCAAATTTAATTCTGTAGCGAGCAAATAAATAAATAAGTAATAATAAACATCCTTCCGAAGATCGAATAATAAAAACAATAAAAAAAACTATGATGATATCAAATATGTATTGAAGTTTCTTGGGAAAATTGTTTAAATATATCCATGTTGCATATAAAATAATTATTTCATAAGCAGCTCGCGATGGTTCACTGGATAATAGCGTAACACCTCTACCTGACATTTCCACTAAAGATACTGAATTTGCTCGGGGTACCATAAATTTAAGTACAGGGGTTAATATACGAATTAATCCTGATATTTGCAATATCCCTAAAATTATAAGAAAATATAAAACTACATTGATTGATTTTTTTAATTTAATTAATTCTTTTTCTGAACAAAATATTATCGTATCAAAAACAAGCAACGGACTGATATATGCTGTAACGCTTCTAACAATGTCACTGTCCATATTGTTAAATTGCATGGCGTAAAACCCATATACCGACGAAATAAATATTACAATAATCAAAGGAATAAAAACTTTATTCAATTTTATCTTGCATAGAGAAGAATGGAATAAAAAATAGATGAAACAATATATAATTGGCCATGGAAAAATTTCTGCACTTAACAGAGAAAATGTGATTGAGGGAAAAAAAAGAAGTATACGAAATACATTCATTGCTACATTTTTATCCATTTATCTGGAATAATATCCATACTATTGATAAAACGGGGCGCCCATTTTTTGGGAGATATTACTATCTTATCGGGATTATCATTTAACCATGCTCCCCACCAGCTAAACGAACTCATCGAAATAATATTATGCTTGCACTGGCTCATTAAATACATATCCTGATTACTTTCATTTCCTCTGTTCCAATCTACAATAATCATGTTTTCTGCTAAATGTATATTATGTTTGACCCACAAAATATTATCTGTGAAAATATAAAAAACAGGATTATCAACTCTTTTTTCCATTTCACGTATTGCTCTGACATAATAACTTTTAGATGCCACTCTCCAAACAAGGCGTAATCTCAGAAAATACAACAGATGTTTGAAATTTATGACAGAATCCAACCTGCGGATATGCACAGAAATAGAATTTTCTTCAATCATCCTTTTTGCACATTCTATTGTCGCAAAAGACAGATTACTCCATTTGAAAACAGACTTAATATCCACAGAATCAAAATATTTTTCATTTTGCCAATAACCATCGTAATATTTATCCGTGTTATCGTTTTTTAAACAGGGATAATATCCGCAATACAACGGAGCACAAAAATGTGTGCCTTTTATAAATAAATTTGGATTATGAAATAATAATTGTCCTAATTTACGCCGTATTTTAAATAATGGTTTTAAATCTTTTATTTGTACAAAATCGTTATATCCCGCCTCAATTGCACGTAAATTTATATTGAAAACATTTTCCAATTCTATTCCGTTGTGTTGATAGTAGTTCTTAAATTCAGAAATATCTACTTTTACATTTCCATGAACTTGATTTAACCAACAATAAAACATATACTGAAACATTTGGTTACCTAATCCACCTATGATTTTTACTATCTGCATTATTTCTGATTTTTGATGTAGTTGTATATACTTTTAAAATGTCTATACCAGCGAAATATTCTTGTTGGATGTTCCATAGCGCATTTAAAAGACTCTTTGCATATCAACCATTTACCCTCTTTTGTGGAACTTATACCATTCTCATAAAATCGCGCAACAATTAAATCAGTTTGAAGCATTTTTGCTTTTCTTGATAAAAAACTTTCAAAAACAATCCAATCAGATATAATTTTATAATCTTCTCGGTATCCCCTTATATTCTTTAGCTCTTTTTTACGATAAAATGTACCTTGATGTGGGGAGACTATCTTTCCAAACATTATTTTGATATTGTTTTTTCTTATTGATTCTACTCCGGCCTTTATTATAATTTCATTATGATTACATAATTTCATTATTTGCAATAATTTTGCGCCAATTCCTTCCATACATTCATCTCCCGCATTTAGAAACCAAACCCATTCTCCAATTGCACAATGCAAACCAATATTCATTGCATTATATATTCCTTTTGGTGGAGTGTATATGTATTTTCTGTTATCATTGTTTGCGTATTCGGCTTTTTCACTGCAAACTATAATGTGATCAACTTCATATTTGGCAATAAACGAAGAAAAATTATTATCTACAGATTTGATTGTTTTGAATAATTCTTCATCATAGTAACGAGAAACAGTAATTATTGATAATATCATGCTTTCTGATCAATTATTGTTTTCTTATCTGTTATTTTTTAAGCACAATTCATTTGGTATTATTTTTCCACATTTTGATAATCATACAAAACCATCTTTTTCACTAATTCTTCAAAAGATGTTTTTCTTGGATTCCAGCCCAATAATGTTTTAGCTTTTTCGGGATTTCCACAAAGCTGTTCTACTTCAGACGGACGAAAATATTCAGGGTCGACCTCAATAATAATATTTCCTGTTTTTTTACAAACGCCTTTTTCATTAATACCTGCGCCATGCCATTCGATATCAATATTTACTTCCTTAAATGCAAGATTACAAAATTCACGAACACTGTGCATCTCTCCTGTTGCAATCACAAAATCTTCCGGAACGTTGTATTGAAGCATTAACCACATACATTCCACATAATCTTTTGCATAGCCCCAATCACGAAGAGCGTCTAAATTGCCGAGGTACAATTTTTTCTGAAATCCTTTAGCTATTCGTGCCGCTGACAATGTGATTTTTCGAGTAACAAAATTCTCTCCACGTCTTTCACTTTCGTGGTTGAATAAAATCCCATTTACAGCAAACATATTATATGCTTCTCTGTAATTTTTTGTAATCCAAAAACCATATTGTTTTGCTACGCCATAAGGAGAACGGGGATAAAATGGAGTTGTTTCACTCTGCGGAACTTCCTGCACCTGTCCATACAATTCGGACGTCGAAGCCTGATATATTCTCGTTTTTTGCTCCAACCCGCAGGTTCTGACTGCCTCTAATAAGCGCAATGTACCAATAGCATCGGTTTCTGCTGTATATTCCGGAACTTCGAATGAAATCTTGACATGCGATTGCGCTGCCAGATTGTATATTTCAGCCGGTTTAACTGTCTGTACTATACGAATAAGGTTTGAAGAATCCGTCATATCTCCGTAATGCAGTTTTATCATACGTTTATTGTGCATGTCTTCAATCATATTATCAATATACAGATGCTCTATTCTCTGTCGATTGAAAATTGAACTTCTTCTAATGACGCCATGCACCTTATATCCTTTTTCCAGGAGAAATTCAGCCAAATAAGAGCCATCCTGCCCATTAATACCTGTTATTAATGCTATTTTTTCCATAATTAATTATTTGTTTCAAAAATTGAGAGAAAATCATTTGCGAAAGTTATAATTCGCTGTTCCAATTTCTTGGTTAATTCTGTTTCTGTGTAATTATTTCCTTTAATATCCGACAGCAATATTTCAGCTAACCTGTTTTCATCCAAAGGGTCAAAAAAAGTTACATCCTCATTTATTTGTTCTATGTGTACAGGGAGATTAGATAAAACGATATGTTTTCCAATAGTTTTACAATCTTCTACCACTGTACTCCAGCCTTCAAATAAAGAGGGTTGAATTACAGCAATCGAATGTCTCAACAACGCCAATTGTTCTGTTCTGTCAACGAATCCCAAAAATCTAACATTGTCGCTCAAATTATTTTCAATAACAAATGTTTTTAAACTGTCTGTGTATTTCGGGTTTCTATGATCACTTTCTTTACCTGTGAAAACAACAAGAATTTCAGGATTTTTTTCCTTTACTATTTTTAATGCTTCCAAAACTACGATATGATTTTTATGCGCCCAAAATTGATTGGATACAACAAAATAAGGTTTATTCAATGAATATTTATTTCGTAATATTGTTTCATTACATTTAAATAATTTTCCTATATCAATTATGCTTGCAAATCTAAGTACATATTTTTTGTTTGTATGTTGAGGATAGAATTTTTTAAAATCATTTTTTGCATTATTACTGCTAAAAACAACATCTAATTCATTTTTAATAACCGTTATATAATACACATGTCTGTTGTATACTGCCATCTTAGAAAAGAATTGAGGCACATATTTTTCTTGAAAGTCCGGAATCCAAACAACAGGTTGCTTTACTGTTAGCAGATTATAACGCAAATCTGCTAAAAACAAGTTCGGTAATTGTTCTAACAACTTGAATTTAAAAAAAATATAGTTGCCAAAAAATATTCTTATGAATTTATTAATAGCTCTTTTAATTATTATAAGTTTATCCGGAACACATAAATATTCAATATACGGATACTCAGTCGCTTCAATATGTTCCAATGAGGATGATCTAGTATATAATATTCGTAACACAGGTTTATTCTCATCCGGCAAAAATTTCAATGCTTTTATGATATTGCAAACATAATACACTCCTGCAATCCAATCTTCATTGTATGTGTACATTATATTTATTTGTTTTCTTTCAACCATTGCGCTGTATATTTTAATCCTTCGTTAATTGTGTAATGTGGGGTAAAGCCAAGAGTTCCAAGTATGGAAATGTCTGCTCTCCATTTTACAGGGTCTCCCTGTTTTGTTTTTTGATTGAAGGTGATTTCAATGTTTTTTCCAAGATATGAACAGAATATAGACGCCGCTTCCTTGATTGCAGTTTCTTTTCCCGATGCCACATTTATAATATTGCCATTAAACGCAGCATGTTTAATTACGCAATCAATCGCAGAAACAAGGTCTTTTATATAAATGAAATCCCGTGTTTCGTTGCCGGTTCCGTATAACTCTATCTGCTCTGATACAAGTGTTTTTTGAAATATATCCCAAAACAACTGTTTTTTTAGTTTTTCTCCGTAAATAGAGAACAAACGTAAATTCACTGTTTTTATTCCAAATATTTTGAAATATTCTTCGCAGAACAGTTCCGAACAGTATTTATGAAATCCGTAAGGCGAAATCGGAGATACTTTGTCCGTCTCGGAAATCGGCAATTTTGCGGGATTTCCATAAACGCCGGCGGTTGAAAGATTGATATATTTACACGATGGACTTAATGTTCGTATCAATTCCAGTATTTTTGCTACGGTATGAGTATTTCTCTCAAAATCCAAAAAAGGATTTTCCATGGATACAGGCACACTCCCGTTTCCACTTGCATTGATGCATACGTCAAAGGAATGTGTGATAAAAAGTTTATCCAATCCATCTAAATTATTTGTAATCAGACTGAATTTATTTTGTGTACTGTGTATTAAATCAACGCCATATACGAAATGATTCTTTTCAAAAAAACCGTACAAATGAGAGCCAATGAACCCACAGGAACCTATGATTAGAATATTCATTTCCTTAACTCTGAAGGTATTTTCTTTACTACTTTTGCCGGATTACCCGCAACAACAGTCCACGCAGGCACATTATGTGTAACGATACTCCCTGCACCAACAATGGCTCCTTCGCCAATTGTTACGCCTTTAAGAATAATACAGTTCATTCCTATCCATGCATGAGAACATATTTTTATAGGTTGTGAATTTACAACACTCCAATCTTTACTCTCTATGAAATTTCGATTCGCTCTGTAATCTTCTAATTGGCGAATCAAATCTTTTTGACGCTCTTGATAATCCAACGAATGAGAATCGTGGTCATAAAAATATGTTCCCCATGCCACAAAAATATCATTTTCGAAAACGATATTGTTCCTGCATATAATCGTACTACTGCCAATAAAAACTCTATCTCCTATCGACACATATCCCTCGGCAGATTCAAAAATGATTTTACAATCTAACATGCAATCATTTCCAATAAAAACTTTCTTGGATGTTCCAATTACATTAATTACTCTAAATTCATTTAATAAAATAGAATTGCCTGTTGTTATATATTTCTTGGATTTTTTAATAAAATATTGCCGTAATATATATTTTATGTATTTTTTTATTATTTCCATACTGTATTTATTATTTATTTTTCATAAAACTTTCATAGCACAATGTCCTACTGCTTTTAATAAAGAATCACTTATTTCCGTACCATACCAGTCTATTTCCAAGTCATAATTAAATGAAGTTACAGCCGAAGATGAGACAGTTATAGCTTTTTTGAATTTCACTCCCAATAAATCAAATAACTGAACAGGTACAATTTTATTGAAAACAACAATGTGTGGAAATGCTTTTTTGTAGTCAAAAAAGTCTCGTGGATGTGTCTTTATTAAAATTGAATTATGATTATAGTTGTCTATAATTTGGCGATAAATATGTTCCTGTTCTTCGACTGTAATAACGCCATCGGATGAAAATTGCTGAGTGAAGAGAACATTTTCTTTACTTTTCATGATAGCAATATCTTCTTTTTCTATATCGTATATACGTAAGATTAAATCTTTTTTAGATTCTGTCGAATTATCCCATAAAGAAAAAGTAGATATTACTGTTCTTTTTTTCCCTTTTAGATGAGGAGCAGTTTCATCTACAGTCAAGATTACCTCTTCACATATATTATTATCGCCAATATGGTGTAAAAACGTTCCTCCTATAATTTTATATAATAATCGTTTTTTGAAAAATTTATCTGTTTTCCAATAATCAAACAGATGCTTCTTTTGCTCAGTCAAGTGCATTATATGAGGTGCATCTTCGATTAGTGTATATTTCTTGTTTCCTATTAGATAGCAAGAATAAAACAGATGATCCTGACCAAATATTTTCACTTGCCTTAAAAAAGGCCATCTGATTATTTGCCCAAAGCGAACAAATAAAATCATGAAAATTGCATTTTGCATTAACTTTCTTTTAAATTTATTTTGTTCCTCATCAAAAAAATAATAGTTCGGGAATTTTTGTCTTATAGAATGAGGCACTCCCCTGCCAAAGAAAAAATATGTGTTATGAATTTCTTCTTCCGAAGAATATAGTAGATACAATAATAAAGGATAAACAGTACCTGCTATACAAACTCTTGTATATGTATGTTTCATTTTTGTAGTTTTAAAATGGCTTTTATTTGTGAACGAATATATTGATTGAGAAAAGACGTTTTACTTAAAATATGTTTTGCTTCAATAAAATAGTATTCATCTGCATTTATACATCGCTTAATTTCTGAAGGATGTATCAGAGTTCCTATATCAAATGTAGGAAGATCGCCTGCAATACTGTTAAAGTCAAATGTATGTGTAGCATTTCCTTTAAACCCTATATTAGAAATCATATTTTTACGCGGGATTGTTGACAATCCTCCATTAATCAAAATAGAAAAAAATAATTGATAATCCCATGTATCTATTTTATGTTTTCTCATTAGATAAAATATCCAAAACCAAAACCGCCGTATTTTACCGTTCCTAAAACAATACTTTAAAGATTGTTCTATTTGTTTTTCCGGAATATCATTAACGTCGTAAATGTATTTTTGCCATGTACTTTTCCATGTTGCCCATCCCCAAATACGAGTATATGCTGAAAAATAATACGATATATTTGACGGCGCTACATTACTGTACAAAATACTTCCGGAAATTGACATTACCCTGTCATTTCTCCTGTATCGTTCCAATAATTCTTCGCAATAAGGGAAAAATGAAAGATGTGGCAAACAATCATCTTCCAAAATGATGCCTTCTTCGACATTATCGAAAAACCAGGTTATTGCAGAACTAACAGCTTTTCCACATCCGAGATTTTCATCCCTGAATAATGTTTTTAATTCACAGTCCCAATCAATTTGCTCAACTATGTTTCGTGTTTCCTTACACTTTTGAATGTCGTCCGGTTTGTTTTTTCGCGGTCCATCTGCCGCAATAAATAAATATTTCGGCTTAATCTCACGAATAACTTCAAATACTTTTTGCGCAGTATCAGGTCTGTTGAATATTAAAAATAAAACAGGAGTATTAAATTGTGTCATACTTTTATAAATAAAAAGGATTTTGATTTTAAAATGAAAAGAATACGGGTTTTTTTAGAAAATATTTCCACAAAATAAGAAGCGGTAAATTGTGCAAAAAGAGTAGAAATAGCTGCGCCTGTACCACCAAACAATGGAATTAACAAAAAATTGAGACATACATTTATAATAGCGCCTAAAAGTGTTCTTCTGAAAGAAAGTATCATTAGATTTTCTATTGTATAAAAACCTCCTGCAGCCACACCCAAGAAAACAAATATTCCAGCCCATATATGTATAGAAAAGATTGTTCCTGACGCAATATATGCTTCTCCATATAATAAGTTGATTACAAAATTTGAAGAGAATGTCATTATTAAAGCCACAGGAATAGTTATACAATTCATTAAACGAAACAACATCAAATAACGCTTTTCAAATAATTCTTTTGACCCTTTGATTTTTATTAAATTAGGATAAACAGAATTTGCTATAATTATCGGTATAAAGTACCATATTTCAGAAATCCTGACAGCTGCGGAATAAATGCCAACTTCATCATCTCCAATCATATTTCCCAACATAATCTGATCAATTCGCATATATACCATTATAACAAATCCCGATAAAATCAAAGGCCAGCTTTGTTTTAATATTGCTGTACAATAATCCCGTGAAACTCTCCATTGTTTAATTAACTCTTTACTTTTGATATATGAAATGACGAGAAACAAACTACTTAACAATATTTCTAATGAACCTAAAATTGCAAATTGAATTAACGATGCTCTATTAAGTAATAAATAGATTTTTATTCCGGTAACTATTAAAAAAGCGGCATTTTTGGATATCATAGAATATTTTGCCTGAACTTTGGCGTAATAATAAAAATCAATAGCGTTAAATGCCTGAAAAATTGTCCCTATAGATAGAATAAATACAATAATATGGACTACTCTGTCTTCCGGCCTTATCCATAAAATTGAAATACTTGCGACAATACAAAGAATAAGTCCCCCTAATATTTTCAAAAATATAGCGCTTCCAATAATTTGGGGAATCTTTTGAGGTTCTTCAACTATATTTTTAATCGCGATATTATCAAGTCCAAGTGTGGCAAACGCTCCAAAAAGAGAAACGTATGCTATGGAGTAATTAAGCTTCCCATACATTTCCACGCCAAAATAGCGAGCAACCCATAGCCCAACAAATAATCCTGCCACTAATCGTATTATTTTATCAACTGTTTGCCAAAAAACATTTTCTGTAATCTTTTTGACAGTGTCAGATAAAAATAATTTCTTTATTATATTCATACCGTTTTTTCACTTCCGAATGGGCGACTGTTTTTGCCTTCTCTAAGGTCAGACAAGTTATTTGTGACTGACAACTCGTTTCAAACTAACCTTACCAGACACATCTTTTCCGGCAATAACATCTTCTTCACGAAATTTCGCCAATAAAATTTCTCCTGCGCCATTCCGGTCTCTGTCATAAACAATCCAAATCGTACCATCCTTATCTTGGACTCCATCGGGATACGAGACCGATTCTCGTTCGTCCAATAATAAACCCTCATTCCACGATACTCCATCGTCTGTTGATATCTTTGCGGTAAGATGACTTCTTCCGGTAAATTTGTAATGATTAACCAAAAGTAAATTGCCGGATTGCAGCCGGCGAATAAAAAAACGGGATACAGGAGTGCTAATAGAACTGGCTTTACCTTCGCTCCATGTTTTGCCTTTATCTGATGAAAAACTTTCCCACAAATAATCAACCCCTGCACGCATCAGCATCCATAGTTCTCCGTTTTTCAATTCAACTACCATATTTTCCAGTCCCCAGTCGGGTGTAATCACATTTCCGTATAATGACCATGTTTCTCCT
Source organism: Bacteroidales bacterium (assembly GCA_031257735.1). Classification (GTDB taxonomy): domain Bacteria; phylum Bacteroidota; class Bacteroidia; order Bacteroidales; family WCHB1-69; genus JAIROC01. The sequence goes on from JAIROC010000595.1 coordinate 11,841, forward strand.
TTATCTGTTGTAATGGCAACTCCTTGTTTTCCCTTGTCAAAAGTAAACCAGTCAAATACTTTTTCAGAGGCATGAGTAACGGGAAATATCCATTCGCCGGTAGAAAGTACTACAGGTTTAGTTGAACGAAAGGC
>JAIROC010000596.1 GCA_031257735.1 Bacteroidales bacterium
GTGGGCACAGGGCCGTCAAACACATCAGTGCTGTAAATGTACCATCCCGGCGATACCGTAACGGTAAAAAGTAATTCCATTTCCCCGTCCGCTCCGGCCTGCGACGTGACTTTCCACGAGGCTGACGGTTGCTGCGCCGGCAACAAAATGCCACATAGCACAAACCATAATAAAAAGAGGTATTTTTTCATACATATATTTTAATTCGCCACACAAAGGTACATGAAAAATTTCATATTAAACGCAAGAGATTATGAAAATATGCGGTTCAGATGTGTACAAAGATAATGTATTTTGTGCAATTTTTTAGCACAGTTTAATCATTGCCCGCCAATCGTAAACACTGTTTTTATTCATTGTTTGTATAAAAAAGTTGACAAAAATTTGCAACAAATATGCCAGCCCGAATGTTGCGACATACATTGCAAGAATATTGAGCGGAAAAACAATTTCTTTGCAAAAATTGAATGTAAGAGTGTGCAACAGGTAAATGTTAAGTGTAAGCGTGGAAACTGCACGGAACGGTGCGGGATATTTTTCGAGCAATGCCTGAATCTTACCGTTTCCACTTACAATTATACGTGCCAACATCGAAGTTGCGGTCAGCGCAGGAACAAGAAAAAGTTGAAAATTGTGCCACTTTGAAAGATATGCACCATGAAAGAAATAGTATAGTCCTACACAAATAAAAAAGGCAGGGATACTTATCCAAAGTTTTATTTTTGGCAATTTGGCAATTTTACCCGAGTATGCACCTGCAAGAAAAGAAATAAAATACCACAGCCAGCCTATTTTGTTAGTCGACGCATTGACTTGCAACGGTGCATTTGCATTTTCCACAACAAACCACAACCACGACAGCGCAAAAACGACTATCGCAATGTGTATAAAATATTGAGGAAAATAGTGGTCGATAAAATAATAGGCAGCATAATATATCATTATGCAACTTACAAACCACGCCCCTTTGATAAAAAATAGATTTGCTATGGGAATTGTGAAACTTGCATTGAAAACGGATGAAATAATGAGTGCGCCAAACACAACAGGAAAAATACGATTGATACGCTTTTTATACCAATTCAAAAAGCCGAAACCGGCAGTAGTGCCAAACAGCAGCAAACCGCTGCAATAAAAGAACAAACTGTCGCCAATACCGCCACCTGTGGCTAGCGCTCTTATACTGTCGGGATATAAAACTTCGGCGTGCGAATTTACAATAAGAATTGCTGCTATCGTTTTCAGCAAATCAACGGATAAATCTCTTTTTTTTGTCATAAATTTAAGAAATTGCGAGCGGCAACTCTTAATTTTTTTGGCAAAAAAGAAAGCGCGAAACTGTTTTTTGCATTATTTTACTCCGATAGCCGACCAAAGCTTAGTAGGTAAATAAGGCGCGAAACAGTTCACGCCAATTGACGTGAACCTTCACTGCTTATTCTCACCTACTTTATAAATTGGTCGTTTACGGAGTAGAGAATAAGAGCGTTAGCTCAGATTTATTATTTAATTTTTAATTAGTTCTGTATTGTTTCTACATATTATTTTAGTTTTTAAATGAAAGTATAAATATAGATGAAATTTTCCAAATAGCACACAAACAGATAAAAATTGGTCAGGGTCAACGCATAAAAAGTAAAGAAATGTGACGGATATTAACATCCTGCGGATAATAATCAACAGTGCTTTTGCGGGAAATAAGAAATGTCCGGTTATCAACAAAAAGGGATGCGGGATGTTTATGTCTTTTTGATTTGCAATTATATATCTATCATTTTTAAGATGTATTTTTGTCGAAAAAAGATATGACAGAAACAGTACTACACCGGATTTTCGGACAGTTGTCCGACCCGCGTATCAACCGGAAGAAAAAACATTTACTGATAGATATTGTTATTTTAAGCGTACTTGCCGTACTCTCTGGAGCTGGATCGTGGGACGCCATCGAGCTTTATGGGAAAGAAAATCTTCCGTTCCTGAAACAGATTTTGCGCCTGCCCAACGGTATCCCCTCGCACGACACGATTAACCGCGTGTTCGGGATAATCAATCCGCGACATTTTGAACGCCTGTTTGCCCAATGGGCGAACAGGCTGAAAAGCAGTGGCATTTTGGAGAAAGTTGTGGCCATTGACGGCAAAACGGTGCGCGGTTCAAAGGACACTTTCCATGACAAGTCGCCGATACATCTGGTACATGCGTGGAGCGTAGAGAATAACTTGTGTCTCGGGCAGTTCAAGACTGCGGACAAAAGTAACGAAATTACGGCCATTCCCGAACTTTTGGAGATACTCGAAATCGGGGGCAGTATCGTAACGATAGATGCAATGGGGACACTGCGGGCTATTGCGGAAAAGATTATTGAGAAGCAAGCCGATTACATCCTTGCCGTAAAAGACAATCAGAAGGGCCTCAGGGAAGAAGTAATGGCGAGCTGCGAGCGGCATTGTCCTGTTTCAGACACGACGGAGGCGGAAAAGGGGCACGGGCGGATAGAAAGCCGTCGCTGTCAAGTGTTCGAGAAGGGATTAATTGTCGATTCCGAAGGGAACTGGGCGAACTTGCAGTCGGTAATAAAAATCACCTCCACGCGCGAAACCGGGGGAAAAGTCACGACTGAAGAACGGTACTATATCAGCAGTTTAAGCACAGATAATCCATTCAACCGGTACATCAGGGGCCACTGGGGTGTGGAGAACTCGCTGCATTGGACGCTGGATATGGTTTTCCGGGAAGACGGACAGCGCAAGCGCGACAAGCGGGCTGCCGAAAATTTTGCCATTGTCAGGAAAATCGCCCTCAATCTGTTGAAGAAAGACACGTCCACAAAAGCAAGTCTAGTCTCTAAACGCCTGAAAGCCGCCTGGAACAAGGATTACCTCATTAATCTGCTGAAATTTTAATGCGTTGACCCTGAGATAATTGAGTGATTTTTTGAATAATAAAAAAAGATTTGTAAATTTGGGGGCATAAATATAAATAAAACAGCGAAAATGGAAACTAAAAGAGTGATCCTGCAAGACGGAAATTATATTTGTGATATTGGTGTATCGGTAAAAGAATGGAAAGAAATTTTGCAGGACAAATCATTGATGTTTAACACCTACAAGGATACTTTGATTAAGTTTTACAAAGAACCGGAACACAAATCAACATGTAAAGCCTTGGGGGAAAAATATAATGTTTCTCCACAATCTTTTAATGGTATTATTACCAATTTTGCCAAAGCTGCACAAAAGAAACTGAATCGCTTTAATGTTATTAGTACGGATGGTTCGCCAACATTTTGGATTATTCCAATGATGGGAAAATCTACAGGAAAGTACTTTGAATGGACGATGCGCCCGGAGTTGGTAAAAGCTATGGAAGAAATTAATTTTACCGAGAAAACTAATCAAAAAAAACGACTCAAAACAGTTCGTCGTACACCACAATATACAGCCTTTTTAAATATGCGTAAATTATTAAAATCAAACAGAAATTTAATTTTAACGGGTGCTCCCGGCACAGGAAAGACGTATAAAACGGCAGAAATAGCACTGCAAATAGTAAGGAAAATCTATATTGATTTTTCTGATCGAAAAACAGTAATGACTGCCTATCAACAAGCGGTCAAAGAAGGTTTTATAGCATTTTTGACATTTCATCAATCAATGGATTATGAGGAATTTATAGAGGGGCTAAAGCCTTATTGTGATGAAGATGGCAATATTACATATCGTGTTGAGCCGGGGATTTTTAAGAAAATATGTCAAAGCGCAAAAGAACAGGGAAGTATTTCGCATTTAGATGAAGCAATAGAAAAATTTAAAGAACTTTGTTCCGAAGAAACTCAACAAGTTAGGACAATAACAGGATCTGTCTTTTCAGTTTCTTATAGAGGCGGTATAACTTTTAGAGTAAGATCCAAGAATAGCCAAGCAGAAGAAGGACAGGATTTCCCTGCGAATATTGAAAGTATAAGAAAATTATATGCCGGAGATAAGACCGGCACATACAATTTGACTTATGTCAGAGGTATATTAAATCATTTACAGAAAAAATATAAAATTAGAGAGTATAAAGCAAAACAAGATCAAAACTATGTTTTAATCATTGATGAAATCAATCGTGGTAACATATCGAAAATTTTCGGTGAGTTAATTACGCTGTTGGAAAAAGACAAACGACTTGGCGAAGAAAATGAAATCTGTGTGAAATTACCTTACTCTCAAGAAACTTTCGGTGTGCCGTCTAATCTGTATATTATCGGCACAATGAACACCGCCGATAGAAGTATCGGGCATATCGATTATGCGGTGCGGAGAAGATTTACATTTGTTCCATTGAAAGCCGACAGAAGTATTATCGAAGATTATAAGTATGAAGATAATGATACAAAACAAAAAGCTTTGGAGTTGTTTGACAGTATTGAAACGCTCATAAATAAAGACATTAATGCTGATTTGGATGCAGAAGATTTGATGATTG
>JAIROC010000617.1 GCA_031257735.1 Bacteroidales bacterium
GTTTTGAAAATGAAGTGATGAACAATGAACAATGAACAATGAATAATGAGAGAACAAAGAGCATAACTCATAACTAAAATAAGTTCAAGATGAAAAAAATTACAAGTTTTATAGCAAGTTTGCTTATAGTAGCAGCATTTACAGTGGGAATTATTTCCTGCAAAAAGGATAATCCTACAAATGATTCCGGAAATGGAGTTTCTTCTGAAGTATATGTAGCAGGAAGCGGGAGAAATACAGATGGTATTTATGTAGCTACTATATGGCAAAATGGAATAGCGAAAAATCTTAGTAGCGTAGTATCAATAGCATTTTCTGTTTACGTATCCGGTAATGATGTATATGTGGTTGGAGATGAACAGAGCCAAAACGATGATGGTTCTGTGTATGATGTAGCCACTATCTGGAAAAATGGCGTAGCAACAAAACTTAGTACATCCTACTCATCAGCACGTTCGGTTTATGTATCCGGCGAGGATGTATATGTAGCAGGCAACGAAGATAATGTAGCTACCGTATGGAAAAATGGCGTAGCAACAAAACTTAGTACATCTCAATCATCAGCACGTTCGGTTTATGTATTCGGTAATGATGTATATGTAGCAGGAAACGAAGATGGCACAAATGCTACTGTGTGGAAAAATGGCGTAGCAACAAAACTTAGCGCCTCCAATTCTATAGCACATTCAGTTTATGTGTCAGAAAATAATGTATATGTGTCAGGATATGAACGGAAAGAGGGTAAGACAATCGCTACCGTATGGAAAAATGGCGTAATGACAGCGCTTACCGACGGGACAAAAATGGCAGTAGCGGTTTCTGTTTACGTATCCGGAAACGATGTATATGCGGCAGGAATCGAAATAGAATACGACCCCGAAAACGACTCCGAAAAAGACATGGCTACACTATGGAAAAATGGCGTAAAAACAACACTTAGTTCATCTTATTCCGAGGCAAATTCGGTCTGTGTATCGGATGGAAACGTATATGTGGCAGGATATGACGAGGATGAAAATGATGGCGAAGTTGTTCTGTGGAAAAATGGCGTAGCAACAGTACTCCCCAGTGGCGGTGATGCATATTCTGTATTTGTAAAAAAGTAATAATAAATAGAGGACAAGTAAACAAGTGGAAAAATAAAGTATTCATTATGAATCAGTATAATTAAATAAAGCACAGTTCAAATATTCAATTCACACTTAAAAAGTAATTAAGATGAGAAAAACGCTTGTATTTTTAGCAGCATTCTGTCTTTCTATGGCAAACTTGCAATCCTCAAAGGAAATTTTTATGCGCAGTATTCTAAAATGCTTGGAAGGTGTTTTAAAATAGGTAGAACATGTTACAAAAAGATAAAGTAATATAAAAATAAATTTAATAAAAAATGAGAAAAATTATTATCGTGATTTTAATATGTACAGGTAGTTTGGTTGCTTTGTATGCACAGGAACAGGTAGCTATTACCAAAGGAAACCTTTCTACTTTGTATCGGAAAGCCCAAAATGCAGAACGGGCAGGGGATAATGACATTGCTGTAGAGTACTATAAAAGTATACTGTATATTGATATGGAACAACCTGTTCCATATTTGAAAATGGCGAATATATATGCTGCCAATACCAATACACCGGAAACAGTTGCTTTGGCTGTAGCAATGTATGAAAAATATCTGTCATTAGATCCGAATAGTAAAGACCGAAAAATTATTACCAATAAAATATCGGAATTGAAACAATTGGAAGCAGAGAAAAAAATAAGCGAAGGATGGCAAGAAACTCAAGTAAACTTGACTGCAATAATTCAGAGTAATCCGGAAAAAACAAAAGCTGCTATTATGTCTGCTGTACATCCTGCCGAGAATGCTAGGAGTAAGGAAGAAATTGTAGAGCAAGTAGATAATATTACTAATTTATGGAACAGTGCGCAAAACGCCCTAAATCATAACAATGACGAAGAAGCTATAGCCTCTTTGAATCAGTTGCTTGAACAAGCGCCACCTTCACATCCGCTTTATATGCAAACAAATATGGTGTTGGCACAGATATATAGAGACAGAGGAGATATGCAGACAGTGCAGGAAATAGTGTTCGATATTGAAAGTAATGTGGAAACAAATAAGGAACTTGTACAGGATCATAATTTCATGTTTAAAGATGCAATACCTTTTGAAGATGATATTTGTGGTATTTGGGTGTCCGACTTCTCGAATGACGTCTTCGCTTTACCTTATGTAATATTGGAAATAGGTAAATACACTGAGAGCGACTTTTTTGCCAGAATATTACCTTATTGTTCTTTAGCAAAAAATCATAAAATGTACAAAGGACGCCCTTTTAAGTACAAACCTCAATTATCCAGAGCAAAAGGTTCTAACTATTTCGCACATTCTTCATGGGATACAGTGAGTACAGTAGATAATATTATTGCTTTTTCTTTTGGAGATGAGAGATTTAAAGGAGTAGATCCAACTATTGTTGAGGTAGCCATAAATCCTGCAATTGACATGGCAACCACTGTAGTAACACAAGTAACGTCTTCGACTGGTATTCCGATAGTGGATGGAGTCGCTGCTATTTTTAAGATAGGTGCTGCTATTTCAACAAATGCCAAAAAGACAACGACAGTGTTTAATTTAAATATACAGCGATTATTTAACGGCTGCGCAAAATTAGACCTTATAAAAACTACGATTGTGGAAAAATCGACAGGAAAACCTTACGCCGAATCAGTAGATACTACTGTTATGTGGCTTTATAAATTATATCCTGATGACAGTATATTATTTGCTGCAGAAAAGAAAGAATTGTTTGGATATAGAGAATTTAACAAGGAAGAAATTATAGCAATGGAAGAGTATAACCATCCTGATCTCAACCCTAAAAACAATAGATATGCTAATGCTAGTAATCAATCAGATTTAGGTGTTATGAATTTAGTTACTAAAGGCATTAAAACTACTATATTTGGTGTAAGAGCGTCTGCGATGTATAAAACGCATGAGGATGGACAAATGCGTCCTCTCACTGGCATAGGACGTTTTAATGAACGATCCTATAAACAATTAGAGCAAAAAATTGTTGATTTCTGCTGGTCAAAATCAATGGAGAATCCTGATTTTAAAATAATGACTTATGAATTAAAGACACGTTTCAAATATGCAACAAAAGGGCTTTCTTATAAAACGGTGACCAACAAGAATGGTAGTTTCGAAGGATGGATGAATATGCTGGGACACATGAATGGTTTAGGCGTTTGTTATTTGAATAATGGTTATAAGTATGTTGGTTCCTGGGCAAACAATAAATATTCTGGACAGGGGAAGTTTTCAACTTATTGCCCGGATAGTATTGAATCTGAAGATTGTCCGCCATATAAAGAATATAATGGAATGTTCAAAGAAGGTAAATTTCATGGAAAAGGAACGTATATTGACGATAATATTATATATGAAGGAGATTTTGCTTATGGTAAATTTCATGGCAAGGGAGAAATAGAACATTTCTTTAATATTGTTATTGATAGCCAAACATACGAAAGTTCTAAAATATATAAAGGTGATTTTGTAAATAACAAATATGAAGGTTCCGGTAAACTGGTGGATTTGAATGGTGACGAGTTTGAAGGAATATGGAAAAAAGGGCATTTAAAGCAAGGTACGGTACGCTATAACAATGGAGATACTTATACAGGAACGTTCAAATATGTAAAGGCTGAAGATCCGCTCCTTGAAAAAGAAGTTATCTTACCTCACGGAAACGGAGTAATGGAATTTGCAAATGGTGAAAAAAACGTAGGAAAATGGAATAAAGGGAAATATAATAAAAATTTAAAATAAATAGTGTTATGAGAAATATAATAATTATTGTACTAGTATTGTTCAGTAGTACTATTTCAGTGCAAAGTCAAGAATTTATACTCGATCTAGAGAAAAATTATGCTAGAGCGAGCCTTAATGGAACCACAGTCTCTGGAAACATCTATACAGATAACTACAAACAAAGGCAAGCGCAGCAGCGGTTACGGCAGCAGCAGTGGTTACGGCAGCAGCAGCGGTTACAGCAGCAACAATGGTTACAGCAGCAGCAGCGGTTACAACAGCAGCAGCGATTACAGCAGCAGCGATTGCAGCAGCAGCGATTGCAGCAGCAACGGTTGCTGCTGCAGCAATTGGAGGAGGAGCGGTTACAGCAGGAGCGATTGCAGCAGCAGCAATTGCAGCAGCAGCGGTCTCAAGCGATTAGAGAAGCTGGTGACAATGTATCTTCAGCGATAATTGAACAAAATAAAAGAAATTTTTACGATATACAAGAAAGAAATACAGCTCAAAAAGTTCAACAAAGGAATAGTAGTATTCCTACTATGCAAAAAAGTAACACAAATTCAGAACTTTATCAGTTTATGCAAAACTCTACCGTAAATAGTGAAAACAAACATAATACAAGGGCTTTCAGCAGAGGCAGGCCTCTTGGAGTACGATTTGATTATAGCATAAATAACGAAACTTCAAATGAGTTAACAAGAGAAAATGAGACAGATAATTATAATACCGAGACACAAACAGTACCAGAAAACAGTCTGTCAGAACAGGAAGGTGTAATTACAGAAAATAGCGCATATAATAGTAATCATAATGGTGTGTCAAACAGAAATCAAGACCGAAATACTTATCAGCCTGCTGGTGGCTCTCAAATAAACGCCAATAGTAATAGTAGTGGAACACCTAGCAGTAATGAAAACAACAATACCTCTAATGCCACTGGAGAAGGAAAAACAGAAGAGAATACCGAAATTTCTACAGAAACAAAAAAATATATTGTCGAAGGAACGGATCAAAATGGTAATCCAATCTACGAGGAATATAATAAGAGAGATGATGCCGAAAAAAAACGAGACAACATATTGCTTAAAAGTATGGATCTTAATATTCCTAAAGTAAGCTCATCATTGACGAAAGAAGGTATCAGGAATGCACTTAATGATAATAAAGTTACTTTTCGCAGTAAGGTAAGGATTATAGAAAGACCTGTCAATAGTGTAAATAGTCCGAATAGTTCGCTGTCTCCTAATACTCCTCCGCCTGTTTTACCTATACTAAAGGAACAAGAAGGAATAAACCAACAAAACCAACCAGGCAGTAGCGGTAATGATGGTAATTATGAGGATTAATTGCATATGAAAAAGATATTATTTTTGATTATAGTTTTTCCGTTAACAGCGTTTTCGCAGAGTGTAAAATACGACAACGGCAAATGTACGGAGGGTAATTGCCTGAATGGCTATGGAACTTTTGAGTTTCATTCCGGACAGTTTGCAGGAGATAAATATGTCGGGTATTTCAAAAACGGTAAATTTCACGGGCGAGGCAGATATGATTACGACAAAAGCAAAGCTTATTACGACGGTTTATGGAATAATGGAATACGCGAAGATACTAATGCCGTTTATGTTTCAGTAAATTACAAATACAGAGGAAGTTATAAGAATGGTAAACAGAACGGCGAAGCTACCATATCTTTTATTTCAGGTAAAAGAGCAGGTGATACTTACACTGGCAGTATTGTAGATAATAAATTTAATGGCGAAGGCTCTTATGTTTACAACCCCGACAACCTCAACCGTATAAAATACACAGGTCATTTTGAAAATAACAAATTCAATGGCGAAGGCGCTCTTTACTACAAAAATGGAGACATAGACGATGGTCTTTGGATAGATGATGTTTTTCAGGGGACAAAAATTGGAGTTTATCAGGATAAACCCGTATTAAAAAAAGGCGATACCATTATTACACATAACAACAGGTATTTATTGTCGCAACAAACTGTGGCGGGAGATGACGGTTACGTAGCTGATATAAATGTGTCGGTAAGGAAAGGCACATTTATTATTGAAAAAAATATATATGGTAAAACTGCTGTCATTGGATATATAACACATTCAGGAAGAGATTATCATTTTTATTCAAAAGAAAAAGAACAGATAGGAATATGTAATACTATACCTGTATATAAAGATGGTGATATAATTATGGTTGCGGCGGCAAAATATGATTTAAAAGAACAGGAACGAGGAAATTTATTAGAGGCAAGTAAAACAGATTATATTATTGCTACATTACAGGGGGGACAATTTAATATTAAAAATATTATAGGAATAGTTAAGGTTGATCCCAATAATAAATATTCATTTATTCAAATCAATTCCAGATATTTGGGGACATATAGTGGTAAAGATGTAGTATATTTTGATAATATTCGCTGTGTTGCTGTTGGAAATTTGAATCCTTTGTATCACATAGATTGGCAAATTTATCAAAATGGCAAAGATGACAACTTCAACTCATTCATTCGTTATTATTTGTTTTACAATGGAGACACTAAACCCGATGCCAATTTTTACAACAATAATAGTAAGTATGATCCAATCGGTTGGATTGATATGTATTCGGAAACCAATATAAGATTTGGAACAAAATCAACCACAAAAGATATTGGTCTTAACTATTTTGCTTCTTATTACATTGGACCGAATAATCCCAAGTACAATAATAAGGATAATTTTGATTTAAAACCACAAGATGAGGTAGATGCAGCTGCACGAGAACACGATATTTGCTATAGCAAGCATGGAATAAAAGGGGTACCCGGAGTTTTTGCAACTACTAAAGGTCAGGATTGTGACCATGTTCTTGTTAATGTTTGCAGGAATATAAAAGGTGAAACAAGTATATCTGAATTATTAATATCTGTATCAAGCAGTACTATTTATGATTATAAAACGACCAGTGAAAGAGCAGAATCGGTATATCTCTTATTTTCAAAAGTATCAACAGGCAAATCTATCGCTGGCGGTGACGTTCCCGCTATCATTGATTTTACAGCTTCCGCAACAAAAACAGGATTGGGTTTTGCAACAACTGCAACAACAGGATTTTTTGCAACAACAGGAAGCCTTGCTCTTGCTGTACCTGTTTTGAGTGTTGCCGCTGTAAATTTGCTTCAAACAGAAGCAAAATGTCTTTATTCTTTTCTTAAAGATAATGCACCCTCTCACTGTTACTCTACAATGGGAATCATAACACATGCATGGGATGTAAAAGCTGCAAAAGAAATGGTTACAGGAGTATTCTCTTCGGCGGGAGGAAAAGGTATTACAGGAGGTTTGAAAAAAATTAACATAAACACTGCAATAAAGGTAGGCAAAACATCTTATGATGGCGGTCAAGTTGCCACACAAACAGCAACTACTTTAAACAGTTTATTTTCAACACAGGATAAAAACAATAAATAGACAAAATATGAAAAAATACAATGTTTTACTCATGACATTGCTACTAACCAATCAATTGGTATTTTGCCAACATACGGATTCAACAAAAATAGATATTTTCATGACCCAAGCGCAATTGAAAGAAATTGGGTTGAATGTTAATTTTATTTCTTCTTTTGTAGAAACTCCCAACAGGTATATTTTTCTGTCATCAGCACAAGGGTTGTATGTGTTGGGAAAAGAAGGAATAATGCCTGTTACCTATGTTCCACAACAGGCTATCAGTTCTTTTACAATAACAACTGCCGGCGACTTGTATGCTATCCTTGATAAGAAACTTTGTTTTCTCGATTCTGTAAGTAATTTTCAGGAAGTTATTGATTTGCCCAATAGTAAAATGAAATTAAGTGCAGGTAAAAATGCTTTGTACATATATGACAGTGAAGCAATATCGGGTACAAATAAATACACAATTTACAGGCTATTTCCTGACAATAATTATCAAAAAATTATTGAAACGCCTGCCTCCATAAACGCAGTAACAGAAGTAGAAGGAAAAATATTGTTTGCTTCGGAAAATAAAGTATATTGCATTGATGTTGAAAATAAAGTATATAGTGAAATTACCTATTTGCAAAATCAAAATGAGAAAATTATTTCCATAGCTATGGATTATTCCCATCAATCGCTTTATTTCTCAAGTCTGACAGCTATTTTTAGATTGAAAGAGGGTAAGGTAGATTGTGTCAATGATCAATTTGGAGGGTTACTGCAATGCGATGAAGTTGGACTTGTTATTTTCAATCCCATAGAGAATTTTCTTGTGAGGATGCGTAATACTGCATTATTTTCTCTGACATCTCAAAATACGGTATCGACAGCGAAACAGACTGTACCAGCATCAAATACCCCTGCATCTGTTTCTACTTTGCCGCCTGTTAACAAGCCCAATCAAAGCACATCTTCATCTGCAAACTCTTCGTCTTCTACTAAACAAACCATTACCTACAATGCGCCAACGCTTTTAATTTCTACTTCAGGTGAAAAATATGAAGCAAAGGAGGGATATTATTTTGTAGGAACGCTCAAAGACGGCAAGATAGAGCAGGGAACTTTGTATGATTCCAATAGAAAACCGGTAAAAACATTTTTTATAAAGAAATGAAACAAAAAAAATTATACATATTATTCATATTGTTTTACGCAACAACTTTTGTACAGGCACAAAACTATGCTTCGTTGCGTTTACAGATGTTGGGAGAAATGATGCCAGCGAGAAGCATTCCCAATAAAGCCTCCATTTTTAGCTGTACAAAAATATTATATGGGAAAATGTTCACGGTAAACTATAACGAGAAAGGTGAAATAGAACATTTGGGGGTTTCTCTTTTTAGTAATGAAACCAAAGAATTGATCAATAAGCCAATCTGCAATTTTATAGAGCGTATACTGTTGGATTTGTTGTTACACGAAAAGCAAGGAATGTTGCAAAATAAACTGAATGAATTTCGTATCACCTTAGCAAATGTAGGTATTAATGGCGAACCTGTAAAAAATCTGTCAAAGTTGTTGAATACAATGAAAGAGCCAGTGCAGTTTAAACTGAATTACGACAATAAAAAATATCAAGTCTTGTGGTTTTTCGAGAATCTCAATGGTTTGGAAATGACTTTTCCAGCCAACAGGGAATTGATTTTCGGCACAAATAAAGTAGAGTCGGACTCTCAATTAAGCGAAACTCTGCCTGTGCAACATTGTATAGACAGCGTTACAATGCACTATTATTTTCCCGAAACCTCACTTGATTCTATTCATGCAGGAACAGGTTTTTATGTACGTAAAGGTTCTTTCTTTATGCTGAAACAGTTGAATAATGATCAATTGTGCAGAAAAGATACGGATAATCGTTTTTATCCTGTATTCGACGCCCGTTATCCTGAAATATCCTTAAAAAATCTGTTGCTAACTCCACAGCTCCGAAGTACGCTCAAACTGCATATCAAACATCGAATGTATGGCAGGTTTACACCCGAATTTACCATGTCGCTCAACGATTTCACCTGCTTTTTCCAAGGAGAATTTGAAAGTTTCTGTTATGTGGATCGTACCAATAAAGGTCTTTTAGAAGCAACTTTGGTACTTCACAACAGACAATATAACTATATTCACATGCTGTTTATCACAGCAAATCCGGATGCATTGTTTAACCCCAACAGTATATTGGAAGCAGGTTTTTCGACTAATATACCACAAGACAATATTAAAAGTTTATTTTGAAATGATGAAATATAAAAAGATATTTTTAATTTTGTCGGTGACGATAATTTTGGCGTCCTGCACATCCTCACAGTATATTATAAATTTACGTATTACAGATGGTATTACGGATAAGGAAATAAAATTCGCTGTCGAGACCAACAGTTCACAGCTTTTAAGTGAAATGAGCAAAGCGTTTACAGAAAAACGAAGCCCCGATTTTACGGGTATAGCCGTTTCACCCGAAGCCACTGAAACTGTTTTGGGTATTTGGAACAAGATAAGTGTAATTAACTGCAATGTATCAAAACTGAATAGAAAATGTACAAAACAGTGCGACGGCAGTTATCAGGTAAGGGATATTCCTGTTATTCTGCCTAACGTCGCCTCTGTCGGCGATACGTTACATAAAATTGTTATCAATTATACCGATGCAGGGACAATTGACGCAATTTATTTATCTGCAGATAGCGTCCCCGCAATTCTGACGGAAGAATCGGACGATAAAGAAAAATGTCGCAGACAACAGATTATTAAATTTATAGATCTGTATTATACGGCGTATAACGTCAAAGATATTGATTACATAAGCAAAGTTTTCAAATCCTATACATCCCTGGTAAAAGGGGAAGACTTTCCAATAGAAATAGATTACAAAATGTTGTCTCAAATGGAATATTTGCGAAAACTGAAATATGTCTTTGCTGCGAATAAATATATTAATCCGGAATTTAAAGAAATAGAGATTCGACAGCATCCCCAATGTAAGGAATTATACGGATTAATAATTAAACAATCATGGAATACATCCATATACAAAGATACAGGATATGTTTTTTTTATTATATCTTTTGAGGATAAGAATGATCCGAAAATTGAGTTCAGTATATGGTTATCCGAAAATCACCTAAAACAATCAAAAGATGAAATATTTAATTTATACATGTAATATAATCAAAAAGAATATGAAACAAAGAAAGTTTTTTTTAGTTCTGTCGATAATGTTTTTTTGGACATTTTACGCTCATGCACAATTTGACGTTAATTTACAGATTACAGATGGCATTGTTGATACAGCACTTAAATCTGCAATTGAGAATAACACATCACTTTTATTAAGTGAATTGGGTAAGGCTCTTATGGAGGATAGAGTTCCTGATTTTACGGATATTTCTATTTCGCCTGAAGCCTCTACAACCATACTGAGTGTTTGGAATAACACCAGCGTGATGAATTGTAATGTATCGGAATTAAACCGGAAATGTATAAATCGGTACGATGGCGGTTATCAGATAAGAAATATTCCCATATTTATGGCAGATGCTGCCGAAGATGACCAAAAGCAGGAAATTGCCATTAATTATACCAACTCGGGGAAAATAGATGGAGTGTTTATTTATGATAAAGATATGTATGGTACAACATTACTGACAGAAGGTGTTGAAGTAAAAGAATTTCAACGTAGACAACGCATTCAGGACTTTGTGGAAGAGTTTCGTACGGCTTATAACACAAAAAATTTGAATTTCTTGGAAATAGTGTATAGCGATAATGCGATAATTATCACCGGCAAGATTATAAAAACAATACCAGATAACGAGGCTACGATAAAAGTGTCGAAAGAACAAATAAAATATGTTACGCAAACGAAAGAGCAGTATCTTCGGAAGATGAAGTTTATTTTTGCCGCAAATAAATATATTAATCTTGAATTTCAAGATATAGAAATACAACAACATCCCAAATACCCCGAATTGTATGGAATTGTACTTAAACAATATTGGAATTCATCTACTTACAATGATGTCGGATATGTCTTTTTGATGATAGATTTTAAAGATGAAGATAGTCCGATAATTCATATTCGCACATGGCAGCCTGAAAAATATAACGGAGTAGAATTAAGAAGTGATGAAGTTTTTGGAATAACCTCTTTCGATGATAATATTACACGATAAAAATCATGAAACAATTGATCTATATAAAATGGATTATGGCACTGTGCTTTTTATATGGGAACAACATGGTCGCCCAAAATCTGGAATATGAAGAACAGACAAAAAAAGATGATATATGCACTTATGGCAATGTTCATGCTTGCATTACTATCATAGCGGACAAATCGCTCAATTTGGGTTTCAATTCCAATCTCGAAACGCCGGAACAAATCTTGTCTACAATGGATAAAGTTGTAGTTGGAGACTTAATTCACTACACTTTGCATTTTAAAACAGGGAAAGAAGGAATTAGAGATTATCGTAATCGGACATTAGAAATATCATCGTCCCTATATCCTAAAAAGTTGTTAAAAATATTTTTGGATAATCTTCAACCCAAAGAATCACAGACATATCTTGTAACATTAACAAAATGTTATGACCCCTTATTTAGCGAAGGAAACACATTGTTTTTTGCCGGCAAATATCAGGAAGCCAGAGAAAAATACGTAAAAGCGAAAGACTGTTTGGATAAAAAAAATACATCTCTGAAAGAAGGCGATGTGGAAGAGAAAATCATTCTGATTGATTCCATAATGACATGGATAGAAAAAGCAGATGAGAGTATGTTGTTATTAGATTATAATACTGCAATAACTTATTATGGAAAAGTTACTTCAATTAATCCTTTAGATCAACAAAATACCATTAAAAAAGATAATGCTGTACACAAACAGGGGAAATATTGTTACAAATGTTTGACAACTGCTAACCGTTATTATGAAAGACATGAATATGACAAAGCGCTTGAATTATATAAAAGACTTATTGACGAGAATTGTGATAACAAAGAGATTAATGAGATTGCAATTGAGGATATTCGAAAAAAAATAGAGGAACAGAAGTATAGATATAGTGTTTTTATATATGAATTTGGTCTAGGTATATCTAAAAAATCCAAAATAATGTTGCCAGTATCATTTTCAACAGGAAAGTATCTTGATAATAAAGTTGGCGGTTATTTTTCATTTGCCACCAATCCAGCCTTTTTTAATATGTTGCGTTCCAATTATTCAAAAGCGTCACAAGCTGACATTGGTATTTCTTTCGGGATTAATTTCAGAACGGTAAAGCCAAGAGTAACTAAATATTTTCCTGTATGGCTTCATTTTGGAATAGGTTATACTTTGATGGGCGCTTATCACTATAAAGATTCTTCTGGCAAGGAAGAATTCCGTTATGAAGGGGGAAAACTTCCCGACACCGAATTAAACTTAGTGGCATATCATGCTGTCGCGTTCGAAACTGGACTATTACTAAAACTCAAATGGGTTGCTTTACGTTATACTTTCCAATATCGGTTTGCCACTAAACTCGAAACTCAAGAATATATGAATCAGTTTATGCAAACTTTTGGGATAGGTCTTTGCTTTTAATATCTCTAATAAACCAAATAACATCAAAATACCCCTCGCACAGCATAGCGTGGACGCCAATGTCATCAAGTTAAGGGAAAAAATAGGGTCACCAACAAAACTCTGTGTTCAGGCATAAATATTAGATAAACTGTATAAAAAGAAATTTATAGGTATAGCCCCCTTTCGACGAAATCATAAGCGTTAAGGGACAGATTTG
>JAIROC010000632.1 GCA_031257735.1 Bacteroidales bacterium
ACGAGTTTCCTCAGTTCACGATTCGACTACGGACTGCGTCCGAGGTTCGATTGCGACCTCTTTTGAGGAATAATGACGTATTGCAACTTTTTCGAAACTTCCCATGTTAATACGCTTTGTTATACAGTCAATTGTGCGAATGTAAATGTCAATTGTTCAAGTGTAAATGTCAATTGTTCAAGTGTAAATGTCAATTGTGCGAGTGTAAATGCCAATTGTGCGAGTGTAAATGCCAATTGTTCGAGTGTAAATGCCAATTGTTCGAGTGTAAATGCCAATTGTTCGAATGTAAATGTCAATTGTTCGAGTGTAAATGTCAATTGTTCGAGTGTAAATGCCAATTGTTCGAGTGTAAACTGCCATTGTGTCAGTGCAAACTGCCATTGTGCCAGTGTAAACGTCGATTGTGCGAATGTAAACGTCGATTGTGCGAGTGTAAACGTCGATTGTGCGAGTGTAAACGTCGATTGTGCGAAAAAAAAATTTTCTTTGTTTCAAAATTTTTATTGTTAATTGAGAAATAGTTTTTATCTTTGCGAAAAATTTCATTGTATTTGTATAATTAATTAAAAGAGTAAAGATATGAATGACAGACAGAATGCTAAACGGAATATGTATCAGAGTACGCTTGATACATGTGTAAAGTACGAAAATACATACGTTCATGTTCCCGTTTTTGTGGAAACGGTGAACGAATTTCGCAACAGCCTTGACGTGATTGACAAAGAAGCACAGCGGCAGGTGGGTACCACGTCCAAAGGTACATCGCTGACTAAAAACGAGCTGGAAGTTAAGATGGTTCAGACTGCTGTAACGGTCGCCGGCCTGATGTCGGTGTACGCTTTCAGGACGAAAAACAACGACCTGCTCGTGAAAACCAACATCAACAAAAACGCTCTTTACCACCTGCCCGACGCCGAAGCCATTTTTACGGTTCGAGACCTCGCCGCCGAAATGCAACGGTATGCAGGAGAACTCGAAACATACGGTGTGGACGCATCGCTACGCAATGAACTGGAAGAGGCAATTACCGGATTTCAGGCTTCGCTCGCACAGCCGCGCGACGTCATCGTGGAAAAGAAACAGTACACCGGCAATCTGGCAAAAGCCTTTGCCGAAGCGGATTCTATCCTCTACGACAGTTTGGACAAACTCATTGTAAGGTTCAAAACATCTGCCCCGGCTTTTTATACCGACTATCAGAATGCCCGCAACCTGATTGTGCAGGGCGCACGAAAGAAAGGCGGAAAAGACGGAGATAAATTAGTGGAAATATGATATATAAGGAGCCGGATTTCATAAAAGCTATTGAGCAGTCGTTTAAAGCCTACAAAGAGAAAGGTGCAAGAAGTACTGCAAAAAATAACTTTGCCAGATTTAGAAAATAATTTTTAATTTTTTAATCTCAAAAATTGCCGCATAATGAAAACATTAGAATTTACCGAAAAAGAAATTGAAGATTTACGAAAACTCATTTCAGATTTTAATTCTTTTTATGAAGATGAAACAGAATGGGGTTTTGACGACCTTGACGCTCAAAGGGAAATTGGACGAGAAATTGTAGATATTTTAGAAACTAAAATAGGATGATAATGTATGCCAAAGTTGTTTTCAAATTCAAATAAGAAATTCTTAAAGCAAGTTGAAAAACCTGAAAAAGAATTGAACAAGTTCATTTGTGAAAATTGGAAAGATTTATTTCCAAATTACACGTTTATTTCAAGTGAATTTCCGCTTAAAGGAAACGTTCGCAGTTTAGGCAATAATGGCAGAATTGATATTTTAGGTTATAATCCCGAAACAAAGAAGTTTATTATTTTTGAACTAAAAAAAGATTATGACAGAAACATTACCGACCAATCTGCGGATTATCGCGATTATATACAGGATAATTTTTCTGATGTTTATTTGCACTCAACTCAAAAATACGAAATTGTCTTACCTAAATTCACAGAGATAAATCATGACAAAGTAGAAATCATCCTGATTGCAAAGAAATTCAATTTGACACAAATAGACAGAGTAAAGAAAATCAAAGATAACAACATAACCTTGATAAAATACTTTTGGTTTGAAGATGATTTGATTTTTATTGATTATATCAACAATGACCCGGATGATATTAAAATTGAAACAACTAATACAAAGAAAATTAATGAAATAAAAAACATTATAACTCAAGACCCTGAAACTTACGAGATAGAACAGTTTTTTGGAAAATATACGGCGGGGAAAGAAGTATTTTTACTGTTTTTAAAGTTTTTGAAAACAAAAGGAAATGTTGATTTAGATTTTAAGCAAACGAAAATTAGCGCAAAAATTAGCAATTCTACTTTTTCTATTATGCGACAAGGTGGGCAGGGAGGACGAAAATCAATTCTACAAATAAATACGGATTTTGATGTAAATCTGTTGTCGAATGAAATACAATTTGACGATAGAGATAGAGGCGAAGGACAGAAACGAAAAGGAAGTTTAGGTTTGGAACGCTATGAAGTATTTTTTCGTAATAGCGAAGAATTGCAGATATTTTGGGATTTCATAAAAGATAAATTATAAGACATTGACGAAATTGACGAAAAATTTGTTTTTGCAAATACAAAATAAAAGGCAAAGGCAAAGTCAAAGTCAAACTCGAAAGAGCAATCTTAAAACCAATTATAAAAGGGTCAAAATTAAAATCTTCTGAAGAAAAAAATCAAAGAATATATTTTATTCCCTTACAACAAGGTAAATGACAAAGCAACAATTATTTCTGAAAATAAATTAATAGAAGATTTTCCTTTGGCTTACAATTATCAATTATTTACTTTCTGTAAAGCCCGAATTAGATAAACGAAATAATGGAACACCCAATCCTGTCGCATGGTATGCTTTTGGAAGAAGTCAAGGTTTGGATACGAGTTTTGGCGAAAAAATAATTTTCTCACCAATGAACAGTAAACCTAATTTCATATATTATTCTAATCCGGAATGTACTTTTTATTCAGGATATTGCATAAAATTTAACGGCAATATTCTGCGATTAATCCCGCAACTAAATTCCGAGAGGATGGAACAGTTTATTTCCATGTCGAGCCGTGATTTTCGTGGCGGGTGGAAAGCATATAACAAGAAAATTATTGAGAATTTTGAAGTTGTTTTATGAACTCACTTTGGCACAGTGCATAATGGAATTTCTTTCCGGCAGACGATTTTAATCTGGTCAAAGGAGACGTTAAATCAATCATTTCCGCAAGGAAAGTTTATACAATCGACGAACATAAGTCTAAAGACATCTGCGCAAGAAGCGTG
>JAIROC010000638.1 GCA_031257735.1 Bacteroidales bacterium
AGTAGATATCGTGCAGAAAAACAATGCCGGGAGCAAAAGGGAGACAAGTATTACCGAATTCAAGGATTATGTATTGCCGGTGGGTAAGGAGAAAAAACTGAAGGGTAACCATTTGCCAGAGTATATGGGGTGTTTTTTTTTTGTATTTTATTACATTGAGATTTTTATATGGAGGGATATATTTAAAATCCGAAGGAACAATAATGGAAACCTCTCCGGGAGAGGTAATTTTATCCAGCCGGAGGGTAATTTCATAAGCGTATCGTTCTATGCCGGTTAACCTGCGACATAGAAAATAACCATTAATTAGAACTGCGGACATTATTTTTTCCAAGAAGTCTCTTGATAATTTTAGTTAGGCAGGACATAAAATTATCGCACTTTTTAAAAAAATTTGGATGTCTTTTATTCAGCCATATCAACTTTGAGAAAAGAGAACCATCAAAGGCACCGATGACCGCAGGATCCGCAATAATACGGGTTTGACTTTCAAAAGCCGTCTTGGGATTTTCAAGCATTTTCATCGCTTCCTTGGGGATGTCCCCAGTCATCTTAATGGAAGCAAGAATTTCAGGAGAAGCAAGTCTATATGCCGGAACAAAAGAAACGAGGGACGTGGCGTAATAGTGAATGATTTTTGCATTACAAAGATATGGAAGGCCATTATGGCTTATCTGGCAGTTCCATTCGCCAGGAAGTTCGGTGATGATGTTGCTGAGTTCGTAATTGGCTTGGTTGAAGGAGGGCTGATCCGCGGAAATTCCACGTTTATTGCCTTCAACCCATAAATCGTGCCATTTATCAAAAAAAGCATGAGTTTCATGAGTATCCCGACAAAAAATAATGCCACTGTTAAAATAGAGAGTATTATCATTAGCAGCAAAATCTAAAATATCATTTCTTTTAGAAAATTCCTTTCTATGATGATGTTCTGAAAGGAGAACATGAGTATCCAATACGGAACCCAGGGTTATATTTTGCAAAGGTAAAAAATCAAAAGGACCAGCAATAACAGTATCGCAGTCAATGAAAAGAAAATCACCTGAAACAAAACGCCTGACGGAAGTTTTAATCCACCGGGAGAGTTCCTTCTGGCCTAATTTCTCAGGGGGTTCTATGAGCCTTATATCCGAAACAAATTTCTCATATTTACCGCGTTTACCGGTGAGGGATTCTTTAGTCTTTGTATCGGTTAGGACAACAACCTCATTATGGGGATTATACATCCTAAGGGAAACAAGAGAGAGCAAAAATTGTTCGTAATAAGTATCGCTTAGTGAGCTTGTAAGAACGTAGAGGTATTTCTGTAATCCCATTATACGTTGTTTGTAATTTCCCTAATATACAAATTCAGTTTTTTATAAAAACAATTTGGGGTAAAATTTTCCTGATATTTTTTGTACGCATTATCAATTCTTGTTTTGTGCATCGAATAACTTTGCGATCCAGCATATTCTATCATTTCCGCAAGGGCTGCAGGAGTATTTTCAGTGATGAAAATATCATCGATTCCATTAAAATATTCATATAAACCGGCAGAGCGGGCGGTTATAACAGGAGTACGAAAGGCAATTCCATCCAGCACTTTGTTGGCAAGAACTGTCTGCGCTTTCATCGACTGTCCAAAAATACCTAATGATATATCACAATTATCCACAATAAATTCTTCCCATTTCTTACGATTACCCCATTCGTTATGTATAGTAACTACATCGTGTATCCGAAAATTTTCAACCATTTTTTTATATACTTCTCCCCTCTTATCAGAGGCACCCCAAATATACAGATGTAAATTTATCTTTCCCTTAAGCATTGAGACAGCGGTTAAGATAACGTCCAGGCCCTGCAAAGGAACATAAGAACCACACCAGCATAAATTAAGGCAATCGCGGTTTCCTAGAAAATAGTCAATCCTGGCCTGGGGCTTTTCATCAATACAAAGCGGTAAGATACGATAGGGCATGGCATTAATATCCAGATCAAGAATTTTCGTATAATATTCAGCTTCTGACTGATTGAGGAAGAAAGCCACTCGCGAATTGATAATAGCATTACGATCGATCTTTTTTATTCGCTTGGCCTTTTTTGAATCAGGATCAATATGTTTATAATCATTTACTTCGGTATCATAAAAAGAAAGAAAAAAATCGACCACAAGTTTCTTCTTAAAGAAAAATGCTATTTGGACAGGAAAGCTACCATGCTGCATAGCAAAGACATAAATAATATCAGCCCACAGCATATAAAAGAAATTAGGAATAACAGAAAATATTTTAAGGAGTTTTGCTCTTATTGATACAGGGCGGAAAGATTCCTTATATGAAACCGGTTTATCGAAATCATTATAAAATACCCGGTAATCTTCTTTTTCGAGAAAGAATTTTAATGTATTCTTTGTCCTGTAGTCTTCGGAAACCGCACCGAGACAAAAAATATTTAACATGGATTATTCCTTAAAAAGGATTGTGGTTTTTATCTTTACAGAATTTACCATAAATATTATGCTTCCCGTCAACAATCCCTTTTAGCACATATTTTACATCTTCAAATTCAAAGAAAATAAGTTTCTCGAAAAA
Source organism: Bacteroidales bacterium (assembly GCA_031257735.1). GTDB lineage: Bacteria > Bacteroidota > Bacteroidia > Bacteroidales > WCHB1-69 > JAIROC01. Next base: position 2,577 of record JAIROC010000638.1, read on the forward strand.
TATTCTTCTTATTATTTGTTTGTATTTATATTTTACGGCAAATCGGGGATGGTTTTTTAGAATATAATATTTATTTCGTACTAAATAATATATGCGTTCCTTATGATACCAAAAGGCATGAGGGAAAAATGACCTTTGTGGTTCTCCGTCAACATGGTTCATACTACATTTATATACCTTGACTATTTTATACCCTTTTTGAATAGCACGATAACAAAAATCATAATCTACATCATTAATAAAGAGCTCATTAGTAAAACCTCCAATTGTTTTCCACATTTCAAGATTAATAATATTACCGCTGGATATGACCCGATCTACATATTCAAATTCATTTCGCGGGGTATTCCTTTTTCCCTTATTGCTCTTTTTTAACAATCGGCGCCTAATTGTTCCTAATACCGAATATACTTCATTTTGGCTGACTGTACCCGGAGAAAAACTCTTGACGAGGCTATCAATCTGATATATCCGGTTGGCTTCATTTATGTACTCCAATAGATGTTTACTATCCCAGCTTGAGTCTTGATCCATGGTCATGATCCAGATATGACCGTCCTTTATAGCCGCTTCGCAACCCTGATTCAAAGCTTTGGCAATACCCAAATTCTCAAAATTGGAAAAATATTGAGAATTTGGGATTTGACTAGCCAATTTTAAATTGTCTTCGATACTGTTATCAATGATATATATATTTTCAAAAAAGTTTGAGTAGGTTAAAATATTTTTTATCGCCATGTTTTCACCAAGTTTTTTAGGGTTGTACCATATGACAATGGCGGCAGAAATCATAGTTGATTTTCCATAAGTCGTTTAGCAGCTTTGGGAAGCCTTAATATGTATTTACCGGTTTTGTATTCCACCGAATTGATTATTTTATTGATTCCAGAAACATCAACAAAATTACTATTTTTATTTTCCGATGAAATTGCAATCCTGTAATCATAACCTTCATTCCATGCAATATATACAATCAGCCGTTCAATGGCATGCCGAATATATTCACCAGATATGGATTCGTTACCAATATCATTCTCAGATAATTCCAGATTAAAAAGTGGAGTTAAAGCGGAGGGTCTATACCAGAACATATTACCAATTGGAAAAATCATACTTTTGACATTTTTAAAATTAATTTCTTTTTTACATCCTAGTTTATTCCATAGGCAATTCGTGACACTTTGTAAATATTTAGAAAAATCAAGTAAAAAAATATTTCTAAATATATATGGTACTTCCGGTATCACAACTCCAAGATTTTTATTATTACTAAATTCATTAATAATATTATTGATATTATATAATAATGAATTTAACAAATCATCAAGCCAGGTTATATCTATCCATTCTTCGGTATTTAATGATTGCTTCGTATGAAAATGACCAACAATATCATATTGATTCAATCGGTCTTTAATGGATAACCATGGTATAATATCCCTTCCCTGCTTTTTTGTGATAATTATTTCTTTTAATTTAGAAAAACAAGCTTGATTTTTAAACAAATCATAAATGACCGATTTTTTTTCAGAACTATTGGTCGTGATATAAAGATCAAAGTTTGCGTTTGTATTATTAAGAAATGCCATATATTTATCCAAAATGTCCGGATAATATGAATGCAGATGCATTGCAATTTTTAACTCCTTTGCGATATCTATATTTCCCGTATTATTCGGTATAAGTTTATTTTGGATAAGCAGCATCGTCTCAGGATCATAAATTTGATTAAGATAATCAAAAATAATAGAGACAGGATAATTGGTGTTTTCCCGCAGGAGAGAAATAATATATCCCGGGTAAGGAAAACTAAGAAAAGATCTTATTTTTAAAAAAGGAACCTTGAATTTCAGACACAAGTCGGATCGTCTGACTGCAAGATCAGACTTGATATTGGGAAATCCCGATTTGTCTAGAAGTACCGAATATCTGAATCCGGCTTTGTGTAATATCTTGGTAAATTTGGTTTCATAATTTTGAATTACCTTTTCAAGTTTATTTTCGTATTTGACATTTTCCCAAAAGGTTTTGAATAAATCAGCATTAACAATCTTGTTTTTGAAACAAATAAAATAGCTTTGTATGTGTTCAGGTATGGGCCTGTGAGTTTTGGGCATTCCAAATCTGTCATTTTTATTGTTTGTTAGTCCCCAAAAATCAATATCTTTCTGTTCCATATCAAGATAAATTGATTCAAGATCAAAAAGAGGGCCAAAACAAGTATCATTCATTAATGTCAAATTATCATATTGAGAAATTTTCTTCCATCCGTCTTTTAGTATCGCATCCTTCCATGCTCCAAAATCAAAACCTTTGTTTTCCCGCACTAGAATTTCATCACAGAATTCTGAAAGTTTATTATATTGTGATTCTGAAAAAGGACTGTTTGAAATAACTACTATTCTGGCATATAGAATACGGACGTTTTTTAACAGGTAAATTACATGATCTGAGAGAAAATTGTATTTATTGTAATGGACAAAGTATAGTATTCGGTTCATGGGTTATAATGTTTTAATAAAGATCCGATATGCTTCCATACATTATTCGGGAATAAAAATATCAATACAATGTAAAATTTGATTCATGGATGATTCTATAAAACATTTGTCGAGATATTTATTTCTTGCATTGGTTCCTAATTTTGTTCTTAAAATTGGATCGCTGTACAATAGATGTATTTTTTCTGCCATAGATTCTACATCTAGGTAGGGAACGACAAATCCAGCGTCTTCTTTTACAAATATCGGCATATAACCTGAATTAGCAAAGCAGAGTAAGGGTTTTGCCAGATATGCATTTTCAAGACACACTAAAGGAAAGGAGTCAACACGTGAAGTTAGTGTAAAAACATCAAAAATATTATAATAATCTATCGGATTTGATCTTTCACCAATAAATTTTACTTTTCCAAGTAAACCAGTATTTTCCAAATCATATTTTATATTCCGACAATCAGATTCAAATATTTTACCAAGCCATATAAAAACACAATCAGACTCAGGATATTTCTTAAAAAAAGAATAGGCTAATGATAAAAAAATATCGCACCCTTTGATCCAAAATCCGTTACCGGAAGCTCCAACGATAAATGAATTCTTACCTATGTTTAGTTCGTTTAATATATCTTCCTTTCCTTTTTGAGGATGCAACAGGTTAAATGAAAAAGGGCAGGCAATTGATATTTTATTTTCATTGACCCTATAATTGACAACAAGATTTTTTTTAACAGATTCACTTGCGGCAATAAAATGGTCAAATAGCGGGATATGTGAGAAAAAATAGTCATGCCCAATAAATGAATCAATGCTATATTCTAATTCATGTACATGTAATATTAGGGGAACAGATAGGATTTTTTTAAGATGGGATGCGATCTCAATAGTTACAATTGTATTTGCGTAAATCAATGAATAGTTTTGCTTTCTTAATTTCTTGAAGATTCCAGAATATTGATATCTTTTTATGACAGACAATATCCATGTACAGATTTTTTTTATGAATACAAAACTATTATTAAAATTTAAAAATTTAGTTAAAATTTTTTTGAACAAATGAATAGCCTTTTTTTTATCAAGGACAAAATAATTGTTGGCCAATTGTATAAAGTTTTTTTCTAAATCACCGCCTCGAATTAAAAGAATATCTATTAAGTATTTATTGTACGCATTTAGATTATGAATTATACTTAATAAATTAATTGGGGCACCTGTACGTGAGGCATCATGAGAAATGAATAATATTTTATTCATTGGTTTATGAGTCATCTTCTTGTGTTTTCTTTAGTTGTTATTTATAACCTGAAATCCATAACAAATTGTAACTACACCGGAGGCGCAAAGCCAAAGGCATCGAAGATTGTCCGCTGGGTTTTTGTCACCGGGTAGACTATGCGGTTACCGCATATATACTGTACCC
>JAIROC010000639.1 GCA_031257735.1 Bacteroidales bacterium
ATGCTATAAGAAAAGCAAAACCTTACGGTTGTAATGGCGCAGTTATCGCGTACGCAATATTAGATAACCCGCCACGTAATCAGGAAGAATTAACCCATACTGTATTGGCAACAAAAACACCCTACACTATGGAATTTAAAGAACAGGAAAGAGGAAAAACAGTTTATATTGCCTTGCGCTGGCAAAATACTAAAGGACAACTAGGACCATGGAGCGAAATAATATCAACCATTATTCCTTAAGATATCAGGCACATCACAGGTTTATTTATCTCTATTATTCCTTCCTGTGTGTGCCTTCTTTTTCTCGTTTGTACATGGACAGAATAGGTAATTACTATCTCTCCATGTCAGAAAAAAAGAATAAAAACATTGTTTTTATTTACAATTCTCCGTTGCTCCTAGGGCATCCATATCGATAGAAAACAGCATCTTCTTTTTCTACACCCCTGTTAGAGGTTACATTCTTACGGCATTCGTTGACGGAGAAGACGTATTAAAAATAAATACAGGCGTAGCCTGTTCGGATAGAGCGAACGCGGTTTTTATTATTGGAAAAATGGATATGCAGCTCAAACGACAGGACTTTTTTTTGTAGCAAAGGTTGCAAGTTTTTTCGGAGTACTTCCAAGATGCAGGAAAACATTTCCTAGACGTAGGGGAACATTTCTGAGGCTATCGGGAGTGTTTCCGAGTCTTTCGGGGATGCTCCTGAAAGGCTCGGAGATACTCCTGAAAAACAGGGAACAAATTCCAATGATTGTATGTACTGTATTGTATAATAAGGAGAAACAATTTTATAAATAATATAATAAATAAAAGAGGTGAAATCTTTTTTTGAGGCGCTATGAAGTAAGACATTATTGTAAGAAATAATTAGAGTCTGTCTATAAAGTATAAAAAAAATAATCATCAACGCTGTCCAAACAACGCCGTCATTGCGGGCTTGCCCCGCAATCGATAGAACCTGCGAGGATAATCCGAACGAAGTGGACAAGTGGAGGAGTGGACGGGGGTAAAATCTCGTCCATCTTGTCCCCCTGTCCCCCTGTCCACTCGTTCATTCGTCCACTTTCTTATTTTTTACGGATAACTGTTACGGAACCATTTTTGATTATGGGTTTTATTTCAGAGAGAGGCATCGCGTAAACAACCCAATAGTAAACCCCATCTTCTACCAAATTTCCCAAATTATTATATCCGTCCCACCAAAAATCATCCGTTGAATAGTCAGGACAGACGGGATCTTCACAGGAATTTTTCCATATCAGACTACCCCAGCGATTGTATATATTTAGTTCAAACTCTTTGAAATATCCTTCTTCTTCAAGCGGCTTGAAAACATATTTTTTTCCGTCCAAACCAGCTGGCGTAAACAAATTTGGAAAGTTCAAATTCTCCAATACCAAAACCTCATGCGTTACTGTGTCCTTACAGCCAAATTCATCTTCTACCTCCAATAAAACAGTAAAATATCCAGACGTATTAATATAGGTATGAGAAGGATTTTGTTGATCACTGTTAGTCGTATCGCCAAAATCCCAATACCAGCCTGTTATAGCTCCATTGCCGGAAGATGATTTATCCGTAAACTGCATTGTTTCTCCATAGTAAACGGTTTGCGGATTAGCTTCAAATTCTGCATCCGGGAAACTGTTTGCGTTGACAATGATTGTATCGAAATAAGTTTTAGTACAATTGGACATCCCCATGGATACTACTAACTGATAAGGATAAATCCCCGATGAACCAAATGTTTTAGTAACAGGATTACCATCAACAGTATCACCATCATCAAATATCCATTTGTATAGCGCCAAGTCTATGTAAATGTTGCTGTCTGCCGCAAAAACAATGTTTATGTCATTCTGACAGGCGCTAACCGTATCAGGAGACAGAGACATCTCTTCCACTAACTCAATAATATCAATGGACTTTGTTATCTGTTTATTACAACCCATTATATACGCTGTCATCTCTACGGGATAAGTACCAATACTATCGTAATGAGTGTATCCATCAATCGCATGTAGGGAATCCCCATTTCCAAACAACCATGTAGCAGAATCCAAATTCAGATGGGCAGGCAAGAAAGTTGTTTTATTGGGAAATAAAACCGAAGAAAAAGAACAATATAAAGAATCTGTTTCAAAATCAGGAATAAGATCAATAGCATAAATAGTATCAATCGCCTCCCATTGAACGACACATCTCTTCAATGTTCCATTGTCATCTGTCCATTTAATAAGATAAAAATAAGGAAGATAAGCGCCCGGAATTTGATAGGAGTGAAACAGGGTATCATTTATCGTCCCCCCTCCCGCCTCCATAGGAGAGGCACGGTCGGGATTGATAATGATACTGTCAGCATGTTGTATCGAAGGAATAAAAGCAACACGATGATCAATACATCCACTTAATTCCCCATATTGAAAACTGCCAATGGGTCCGTCTACAAATACATGTTTAGGAAATAAAACAGAGTCCATACATCCAGCGCCGTCTCTGATGATATGTATAATATCATAGCTTCCTGTCCGCAAATAGTCGTGAATAGGGTCTTTCAGATTGGATTCATTGGCCGTACCGCTAATACTGTCTCCAAACTGCCAGTAATACCATACGGGATTTCCCGAAGAAGTACTGTGAAACTGAACTTTTTGCCCCTGTTCAGGACAAGGGAAACGATGTCCTTCGTCGGTAAAACTTGCTTTGGGACCTACAATATTTATTGAACTAATATACGTATCAGAACAGTCTCCATTTTCTGTGGAAACAGTGAGCTTAACCGTAACAGTAGCAGGAACATTTGAGAGATGATAGGTATGATAAACGATGCCTATTTCTTCCTGCGTATAGGTCGATCCATCTCCGAAATCCCAGGTAGAGATAAGTTTTGTATTCTTATTATAATCTAATGGTAAAATATAGGATCGATTATCAAATTCAGCGTCTGTGTGATTGCAATAAGTTTGTTTTAAAGGTGCAAAAGCCGCCTCAATCTCATTGACAAGTATCTTTTCTTTAAAGACAGAATCCGTTATGCAGCCATATTCATTGACAATACGCAATGTAAGATCATGCATTCCGACCGTATTCTCTTTGAAAGCAGGATTTTGCAGATAAGAAGTATCATCTCTTTTTGTCCATCTCCATTGAACAATTTCAGCCGTATCAAAAGGGGAATTTGTATAGGAAGCATCTTTGTAATAGATTGTATCCAAATTATTATTTGCACAGAGGGTGTCTGTTTTGTCGGAAAAATGAATACCATCCCTGCTGGAAGTCATGGCTGCTACGCTCTGTGGATAAATATTGAAACTAAGCGTATCATAATGAACACACTCATAATAGTCTACAACTGTCAGAATGGCAGTATAAGTATTTAGATTTTTAAATACTAAAGAATAACCTTTCTGCAAAGTATCAGCATCACTGTTTATGTCTCCTAATCCGGGATGAATTCTTCCATGTTCACCATCAGCTACATTTCCGGGATACAATGTAAAGTAATAAGTAAAAAAGGGATCAAAATTATAGTTGCTCGAATCATAGAAATAGACTGCATTACCCTGACAAACATCAGGACTGTGCGTGAAATTCATAATAGCATCGGGAATATAAACCTGCCAGGTTACTGTATCCGTACAGAATTTACAGCGATTATATGTAGGGCTGTTTACATTTACAGAGTCAGCATTATAAGCGACAAGTCTTATTACTAAAGGGTCTACTCCATGCTCAAAGAGAAAAGGGGTCGAATGCTGATAGGCAAAAACAGGCGTTGTATCCGTGCTGGTGGATTGGTCTTTTAAGTTTGTTTCATCTCCGAAAAACCACCGATAGGCTGTAGCGCCATTTGAAAGATTTTGAAGGTCAAGCTCTGCAGGATAATCACAGAAGATAGTATAGAGCGTACTAGGATCATCATCTCTATTTATAAATCCCGCACGCGGCGGACAGGCATAAGAAACAGAATCTATTGTAACTGTATCACCGGGACATTCATTGTGATAAGGCACAACACTTATTCGTATATATCCCGTATCATCAGCCCACAAAAATGCCGTATCTATCTCCGCTAACCACATAGGATTTTTTCCCCTGTCTAACCATAACCATCTATTTGCATAAGTCCCCGCAACAGGCTCATTATTTTTATTCAAACTGTCAAAAGCCTGAACAAACAAAGGTGATTTGGTTGTAAAGTCATGATAACATTGTTCTTGATAATCATATTTAAACCAAACCACAGGAGGCATCCCCACCTTTGCGGTACCAAACAATACTGTATAGGTACATCCTATTGCATTAACAAAAGTAAGATATACCTCATATACACCTGTATCCGTATAGGTGTGGGAAGGGTTATTGTTAATATGTGTTGTATCAAGAGGCGACCCGTCCCCCCAATCCCATACAAATCCTGCGGCAGGAATATCCCATGTATCTTGTTTAAATACAGCCGCAGTAAATGTTGCAGGAACACAGTCTCCTATTTTATCCAATCGCATATTAATGGGAATATAAGAATGAAACCATACGCCCCCGCTTATATCTTCCAAAACGCATCCGTATGGAGTAATGGTTTGCATAGTAACATTATAAATATCGGTATCACTGCTATAGACATGATAAACACTATCACCTGTCAGACTGATACTGTCTCCAAAGAGCCATGTTGTAGAGCCAAAACCAAAATCATCGGGAACAGGGTAGGGGGTAACATTTTCAAATAAGATAGGAAGATCATATTCAAAATCACAAAGGGGATTTTTGGTAATGCGCATCTGGGCGTGAATACTGTCATAGACGTGAATGGGTATGGTATCGTAGGCAAAACAAGCTCCGTTACGGTAATTAGCAATGACAGTTGCCTTGTAAGTACCAGAGGCAGTATAAGTATGCGTGATGGGATTAAAGGAAGAAGTACCTGTTCCTCCGTCCCCAAACGACCATGTATAAAGTATATTAGAAGCCAGCGATCCTTTAAAAGTAACATCATTGGGAACAGAACAGAGGATAGTATCCGAGACAGTAGTTTGAATTTTTAAATCAATTACTTCAACCATTCCTGATTTAGAAATGGTATTGGAACAGCCCTCTGGACTTGTCGCCGTTAGACTGACTGCATAATTTCCTATATTGGAAAAGCTAAAGACAGGGTTTTCCAGCGAACTCTGTCTTCCGTCGCTAATTATCCATGAATAGGTATTATTGGTTGTAGCGCTTGTCTGATTGGTAAATTGAACAATTCCCGGCGTATCAGGAATGCAGAAATATTGTTTATCAACGGTAAATTCGGGTATTGGTTTTGCCTTTACATAGATATAGTTTGATTGAGTTACTTTTTGAGAACACCCATTGGTATCGGTAATCATCAACGAAACATGATACAAGACAGGTTGATTAGGGGTATTTATATATTGATGCGAGGGATTGGCAGTTGCCCCCAAGCCGCCATCGCCAAAATCCCATGAATAGGATTGTATTCCATTGGAGCTGGCAGGATAAGAAACAGATGAAGTAAAAGAGACAGAACCGCCGGGACATACTGAATCATTCAACTTTGTGAAAGTAAAGGAAGGCAGCTTTAACACCTCAACGGTTTGCACTGCCGTATCGAACACATTATTGGGATAGGATACGATTAACTGTACCGTATATTTCCCTTGATTTGTGTAGGGGTGAGTAGGGTCGGGAGTTGCGGAAGTAAATCCATCTCCAAAGACCCATTGATAACTCATGGGATTACCCGTAGAAGTATTGACAAAGGTAACCGTAGAAGGCACACACTTAGAAGGCTGATTGATGACAAATCTCGCCTGTTGTGCAATTATATCTGTAAGACAAAGTATCAAAAGGATACTTATTAAAATTTTTCTCATGGCAATACATTTTATACAAACATTTATTTCTTTCCATACGGTATATAGACGACTATAATTGCTATTTTGTTGCTTGATGCTGTATATTTTTTTGAAACAGACATCAAATCTTCTCTAAGGTATAGCGTTGATCTTTTATTTACTCAGTCTGTATCGTCCATCTACGCATTATCATTCGCTTTTGCATCATTAGTATTATTATTATTCACTGTATTTTCATCATCATCCTCATCGGTTTCATTAGTTACATCTATTATTTCGATAGCTAACTGTATTCTTGTCATGGTTTCTTTTTTTCCGAGTAACTCAATAATATCAAAAAGTTCAGGACCTTTAGCCGCTCCGACGAGAGACAGACGTAAACAGCTCATAATTTCTCCGATATTCAAATGCTGTTTATGAATAAAAGCCATCATTATTTTGTGTACATGCTTTTTATCGAAAGGTTCTATATCGTTAAGGATATTTTTTAATATATCGAGATGGAAGGCAGTATCTTCATTCCACCATTTTTTGATTATCTTTTCGTCGTAAGCTACAGGTCGAATAAAGAAAAAAGACGCCTGTTCCCAGAAGTCATTGATAAGATTGAGTCTTTCTTTTATCAATGCGGTAACTTTTTCAAGATATTTGTCGTTTATTGGAATACCTTTTTCGAGAAGCATTGGTCGGAAGAATTGTAGCAATTCTGCATTAGTTTTCTGTTGAATGTAGGCATGATTAAACCATTTTGCTTTCTCAAAGTCAAATCGTGCGCCTGATTTTTTCACACGATTTAAGGAAAATTCATTTATCAATTCCTGCATAGAGAGAATTTCCTGTCTATTTTGGGGACTCCATCCAAGCAAGGCAAGAAAGTTAATTACTGCTTCCGGCAGGAATCCTTCTTCCTTGTAGCCCAAAGTGATGTCTCCGTCTTTATCTTTCCACTGAATTGGAAAGACAGGGAATCCAAACTGGTCGCCGTCTCGTTTACTTAATTTCCCATTCCCTTCAGGTTTGAGTATCAAAGGCAGGTGGGCAAAACGGGGCATTGTTTCCTCCCAGCCCAAATAACGATACAACAACACATGCAAAGGCGCTGAAGGCAACCATTCTGCTCCACGTATAACATGGGTAATTCCCATTAAATGGTCATCAACAATATTTGCCAAATGATAGGTAGGAAGCCCATCCGAAGACTTCCACAAAACCTTATCATCCAAGATGGACGAATTGACAATTACTTTCCCGCAGATCATGTCATCCACTTCAATATTTTCATTGGAAGGAATACGCAGTCTGATAACATATTTTTTTCCAAAAACAAGGAAGCGTTGCACTTCTTCGTCGGGTAAAGACAAAGTATTTTTCATAGACATACGCGTAGAAGCGTCATATTGGAAATTGGGATGTGTTTTTCGTTTTCTTTCTATTTCATGCGGCATATCAAATGCGATGTAAGCCAAATTATTTTCTACCAAATAATCTGCATATTGTTTGTAAATGGCTTTTCGTTCTGATTGACGATAAGAAATATTTTCATTGTTGGGAATATGTACTCCTTCGTCAAATGTTATTCCCAACCAATGAAAGGCATCAAGGATATACTGTTCTGCTTCTGGTACAAATCGTGTTGTATCGGTATCTTCTATTCGCAGAATCAGTTTTCCCTGATGTTGTTTCGCAAACAGATAATTATAAAGCGCTGTGCGAACTCCTCCAATATGTAAAGCCCCTGTAGGACTTGGTGCAAATCGAACTCTTATCTCTGACATATATAATTTTTATTTATTTATTTTAACCATCTATCTAACCAATTCATAAATTCTCTATGCCAGAGAATAGCATTTTGAGGTTTCAATACAAAATGTGTTTCTTCTGGAAAATATAGAAATCGACTTGGTATTCCCTGTATTTTAGCTGCATTATAGGCTTGCATTCCTTCGGTGTAAGGAATACGAAAATCATTTCCTCCATGAATTACCAATATAGGCGTATCCCAATTCCCCACAAAACGATGGGGCGAGAAAGAGTAACTTTCAGTTTTTTGCTTTTGCCAATAGGGACCTCCTATATCATGATTGGCAAAGAATAATTCTTCTGTTGTTCCATACCAGCTTTCAAGGTTAAACATACCGCAATGAGCGATAAATGTTTTAAATCGTTTATTGTGATTACCCGCCAGCCAATACACGGAAAATCCGCCATAGCTGGCTCCAATACATCCTAATTTTGTCTCGTCTACATAAGGCTCTTTAGCGATTGCGTCAATAGCAGACAAATAATCTTTCATATTTTGTCCGCCATAATCTAAACTGATTTGGTCGTTCCATTCTTTGCCGAAAGTAGGCAATCCCCTGCGATTGGGCGCTACAATGATATAACCTCTGGAAGCCATCATTTGAAAGTTCCATCGATAGGAAAAAAATTGACTTACGGCAGATTGTGGTCCTCCTTGACAATACAATACGGCAGGATATTTCTTATTTTTGTCGAAGTTAGGGGGAAGGATTGCCCATGTCAGCATTTGTTTTCCATCGGTAGTTTCTATCCAATGCTCTTTCACCGTAATAGAAGCAACGCCTTCTAAATGTTCCTTATTGACAAATGTCAGTTGGGTTTGTGTTCCTTTGGAAACGTCTATACTGTAGATATCCGCAGGATTTTCCATACTCTCACGAATGCCAATTAAAGTGTTGTTATTTGCCACGCAAAAGGTTCTGTAATCGTGTTGTCCTTGGGTAACTTGTCGTATTTGTTCTTTTGCAATATCTAATGCGAAGATTTGATACGTCGCATGGATTCCGCTTATGAAATACACTGTCTTACCGTCCGAACTGAATACAATATTCTCAACGCTCTCATTGAAATTAAAGGAATAGTTTTTCGTTCTCCCTGTCCCTATTTTAGAGTTATGGATAAAAAGCCGTTTCTTATCAGACTCAAATCCGTCTGTTTCCATACTTTCCCAAGCGAGTAGACTTCCATCGGGAGAAAATACAGGCGCTATATCATAGCCTGCATTTGGCGAAGAAATATTTTGGGTTATTTTGGTATTAATATTGTACAGGTAAATATCTGCATTGGTACTCTCGGCAAAATCTTTTCCTGTTTTCTTTTTACTTGTGTAGGCAATGGTATTCCCGTCAGGACTGAAATTAATTTCTTCCAACCCTCCATAATTAGGAATAGGGCTTGCAAAACGTTCTCCTTCCATAATGTCTACGATATTGGAAAGAGCAGGATAATCCGCCACAAAGACATGACTGTATGAATAATCTGTCCATGCGTTCCAATGGCGATACATTAAATCTTCCGTAATCAAAGCATTTGCTTTTGGAAGGTCGGGATACATATCCTGAACATCCTTATCCAACTTTACCATTTTAGTAAACAATATACGGTTTTGTTTAGGGGAATATTTAAACCCGTCAATACCACCTTCAATATGGGACAACTGTTTATTTTCCGAACCATCAGGGTTCATTTCCCAAATTTGCATTTGTCCATCAACGGGAGCTAAATAGCCTATCTTTTTACCGTCAGGTCGCCAAATGGCATTATATTCACTAACATCTGTTGTTGTGAGTCTTTTGTAAGTTCCGCCTGTTAGTGGCATGACGTATAGATCTCTATTTCCTTTATTTGCGTTTACATCATAATAAGTAATTCCAAATAAAATCTGTTTTCCATCGGGAGAAACGTTAATCTCACTTACTCTTCCTAACTTCCATAATAATTCGGGGGTATATATATTCTTTTCCTGTGCTGGCATATTCCAAACGATATTTAGCAAAACCAAACCTATAATTATTAATCTACTTTTCATATTACAACTAAACTAATTTATACAAATTCTATTATGTCAGCAAAGGTACTATTTTTTTCTATTCGATGCTCATTTTATCCAAAAATAAGTTATG
>JAIROC010000099.1 GCA_031257735.1 Bacteroidales bacterium
ATTTCTTCAAACGAGTATTCTCGTCGATTGCGTGGATCTTTTATCTTTCGCAGTTTTTCTCCTAACTCCGGAAAATGACAGTGTATCACTTTCTTTATTAGACATAATACTGATTTCCCGTTTTCCGAGGCGCTTGGCGCTTTTTTCAAACGCCTGCCTTTAACCCCCATCTGTCCATCTGTTGGACTGCTTATCCCCTTAATATCAAATCTTTCTGAAAAATTTGATTTTTGGAAAAATTTTTTTTTCTCCGATGTTTTTGTCATTTACAAATTATATCGGAGTGATTAATTATGGCACAAAAGTACTATTTATTAATGACATAGGCAAATTTTTAGCAAAAAATCGCCCTTTTTGAGATTTACCCTAAAAATATTTTTTTGTATGCATTATAAGAACCTGATTATTAATCATTATGTTTTTACGCCGAATTGCTGTGTCTTTATTTTTATTCCACCAGTCTTTGTTAATTTCTCGCGCAAGTACATCTACTTCCTTCTCATTACTCAATTCCATTTATAGTCCTGGGGCATAATCCCTTCATGCATCACGTCAAAAGGACAGACAATAATTTCTCTGTTTACGGCAGGCTCAAGAAGGGGTCTGAATCCTTCCCAGACCAGCATCTTTCTGCCTTTACTCTTGACAAAGTCATACATACGGTTGATGAAACTGTTGAACAGCTGGCCGCCATTTGTTATATTTAGACTGTTCATCCATGCGCGGTACGATTCGCTGTGACTTTTCGTTATATCGGGATAGGACACCTTCGGTGTTCCGTCTATTCGCGTAATTGGCTGCGCCGAATGTGATGCGACAATTTGATATATTTCGACAGAAGTTGAATTTCCCCGTTTCCCCGAATTTTTTCCGAATACATTCGTTATAAGCGCAGGTTACATAATCGGCAACATGGCGTTCTGCTTCCGTTCCGCCATTATCGGCAAAATATGCCGATTGCCATTTTCCGTAATTCGCTTCAAAAAAACCGATGCTGTTGCCGCATAAAAGATTGTTATGAGGAGTGGTGGCGGTAACTTTCCAGACCAAAATACGTCCGAAGGCGGAATCGGCTTTAAAGTTGTATAAAACATAAGCTCCGGCGGACACAAGCAATGCGAGGGATGCGATTGTAATTATTTTTCTCCTTACCGTATTTATGGAATGAGCCGGTGATATTAAACAAATTGTGTTGCGAAGCCGTGAAACCATACAATTGGCGTAAACCCCAAACCGCCTCAACCAAACCGGTAAAGACAAAAAACAGAACAAGCAGATAACCCGCCAATTTACTTTTATCCGAAAGAAAAATTCTAAGATAAAAATAAAAGGACATCAAACTAATCAATAGCAAACATTTGTTTGTCAATCGACTGGTGTGCTTAAAAGTTATTATTAAAGCGGCGCCACAAAATAACAGTAACAACAAATCTGCAAATTCAAATTTAACTCTTTCTTTGTATTTGATAATAGCTATCGGAATGGCAATCACCGAAAGCAAAGTTATAGACGTATAAAACCAAAAATATTTGCCGGATACAATACCATTACCCAAGTCATGATTTATGGAAATTACCGTATATAATACTCCCGATATTGGAATTGATATCAGAATATTTGTTAATATGTTATATGCTTGCTGTCGGTTAATCATTTATTTCTATTATTCAACCATTCCGCTTACTTTTAGTAAAATCCGTCCTTCTTCTGTATTGCAGTGAACTGTAACTGTTTTGTTGAAATATCCCTTTTCTTCAGGAGTGATTTTAACTTTGATTTCAGTATTCTCACCTACTGCAAGGGGTTGTCTTTCCCAAGTTGGCACAGTACAACCACAAGAAGACTCGACTCTTTGTATAATTAAAGGGTTTGTTCCGGTGTTTTTAATAACAAAAACCGTTTCGGAAGTTTTGCCGACATGCAGGTTGTTTAATCCTATTTCGGTCTGTATGAGTGTTATGGTTGTTACAAGCGGTTTATCGGATATTTTTCCTGTTATGATTTGATTATACAATTTCCATATTTTAAAGTTATATACAGGATTGCCCATCGCAAGAATTTTATTGTCTTTATCTAACAGAAAACATTGATATTTAGGATTTGATGGCAGATTATTAAGTTTATTAAGTTCATTTTTGATGTCAATAAAGACAGGATAATTAAACAATTCATACTTTAATAAGTAAAGTATTGAATTTTCTGTTTTTGGATGAAAATAAAACAGAAAATCTGCTTCCGAATTTAATTCTTCCAAATAGACTTTCCAAATATTTAATTGAAGTTTACACCCTATACACCCTGTTGAATCTACATATAATAATATTTTATATTTTTTATTTCCATGTATATCATATTTCAAAGAATCTGGTGTTTCTATAAATGTTGGTTGAATGTTTGGAAATTTAATAGTTTGTCCTAACCATTCTTTTAAAATAATATCTGACCCTTTGCTTATTTTATTTTTTTCACAAGAAAAGCAACATATAGAGACAATTACTAATAAAATCCAATATATATTTTTCATTAATTAATAATTCTTTCATTTTGATGAATTGTAAAAAACTCTTACGATTATCATACATCAATATTCATTATCCGATATATTTAAATCACAGGTATATATTGCATTAATATCATCTTCCAAAAGAGAAACGGCATATAATTTATCATTACTGTCATTTACGGCAAAGGCAATTATTGGTTTATCCAATCTATAATTTTTAATAAGATTACCATTCCAATCAAATATTAATATTAAAGGGTTGAAATCAGACATGTTTGCCATAATTTCTTCATCCGATTTCTCTATCCACATCACATAAATATATTTATCCGTAGAAAAAGGTCTTGAAAAATGGTGATGAAAATCGGTATGCTGTATTTTACTGTCAATATGATATAATCCTGATAATATCTCGGATGATAATATTTTGAAATAAGGATATTTATCATAGAATACTGCAAATTTGTTATTAACAGGATTAGCGGTCATAAATTTCGATAATGAAAAATACTGTTCTTCCTTATTCTGCGCTTTCACACTATTGTCAAAAAATCTTACATTTCCGAATTCTCTATTTGTTCTATCATTAATATTATACAAAATAAACTCTTTATCAAATCTGTCGGCGCCTAAACCATTCTCAAAAAGGTAGATTGAATCCGACATTTTTTTTAAATTATTAATAGGTCCCGATTGATGAATTACTATCTTAGGTGAAACAACTTGAAATGCACCGGTGTCCGTAATAGAAAAATAATATAATTTATTTTTGTCCAATATTTCAAAATAAGTAGAAGAGTTCATTGTTTCGGGAACTACAAAAGCAAATTCATTCGGACCTTGTCCGATACTGCCGAATGAATATTTGTATGTCAAATCATTGCAATCAAAAACTTTAAAGAGACTGCTATTCATGTTATCATAAATAACAAGTTTGTCTTTGTAAATAAATATTT
The DNA here is from genome assembly GCA_031257735.1 of Bacteroidales bacterium. Classification (GTDB taxonomy): domain Bacteria; phylum Bacteroidota; class Bacteroidia; order Bacteroidales; family WCHB1-69; genus JAIROC01. The sequence goes on from JAIROC010000099.1 coordinate 3,460, forward strand.
TGGAAGGACGATATAATTCCGTATTTACAATTTTACGTTCCATATTGATGATTTTTGCATTGGGAAATTGTATTTCAACAATTTTGACTGTTTTGTCGTAATCACATGATATTATAAATATCAAACAAAATAAAAATAAAGATAATATTTTTCTCATATAACAAATTAAATTTACTTGTCAATTTAAAAAATTAAGATGTCGAGTCCCACCCGATTCACCCGATTCATCAGCTAATGCATCTATGTTACAAAGATAGAGAGAATTCCCTAAATTTGATGTCGAATTTTCTATATTCACATTTACAATAGCAAAAACTACTATTACTCCCATGGTGACGCCACCAATAATCACCTTTTTAAACTTTCTTATCGCAAATCCTACGATCATCATTACGGCTATGCCGTCCTCAATAAACTTTTTAAACCTATTCATTCTTTATTTTTGCTTTACGTCCGACCTTATTCGGACCTTTTAATTAATACTTAATACTGCATTTTTTGTATTTTTATCCGGCAAAGTTAGCGATATATTTTTATATTCAATGAAAAAAATACTAATTCCGCTTACTTTCAGTAAAATCCGTTCTTCTGTTCAATGCGCCGCAATTAACGGTTCGGATTATTTCGCTATCTTTATTTCCAAAATAACAGGATTATCATCTTCCTGCATTTCGGGAATAATTTCTCGCATTTCATAAGCCGGAACATCGCAATACAAATAA
>JAIROC010000016.1 GCA_031257735.1 Bacteroidales bacterium
GCTTCCGGCGGCGGCGGCAATATGCTAAGCAGCGAGCATGAAACAAAATCCTTCGGGCGGAACAGCATCCCTATGTACGGATGCGGCATGGGAACAACCGGCGAGGGCGGAATGATAACATTGTGTATGTCTATACCCATGACCGGGTCTGTCTGTTTGAGTACCGGCAGACAGGCAAGCCCTTTGAGGAACGGCATCTTTTGCAGTACGGGAAGCATCAGCCCTTCCGCTAACTTTGCGGGTGCGCTCATCACCGCACCCATGGCGGCAATGGCAGTGTCGGCAGTTGCCAGCGCTGTGGCTGCCGCTTTCTGTCCGGCGCTCGCATTGGCGTTGTTTGCTACCGACTGCTGATTGCTCGCAATGGCGCTGATGGAATCAACAGTGTTTTTGCCTGCGCTCGCAAGTGTCGCCGACGCCTGCTCAACCATCGACATGTCTTTGTAATCCTTATGTTTGTCTTTTCCCTCCGACATAAGTTTAGTAGTTTCACGGGCGAAATGTACAACTTATTTTTGTATTGACAAAAAAATATGGAAGTTTTTCAGCAATTCAGAAAAAAGGGAATCAAAAAAGGATTATAAAGATATAGTTCAGAATAAGGCAAAATAAATCTGGTACGATAGATTCGTACAAAACAAGATTTCCACAAAAATAAACTATCTACAGTATCACCTCCTTAATATTTAAACCGGTTATCCACGAATGTATGAGCGTGTTTCCTCCAGCCATCAATGGCGCAGAAGAGTTATCAATACCTTAATTGACAGTTAGATTTGTATATTTCAGCAACAAAGTCGTCATCAAAGCAAACGAACATTAAAGCAGCAATAATCCAAGACCATACAGTGTCAATAGAATCTTTTTGATGCAGTTTTTTCTGAAAAGACAGTTCATTTTCAGCGAGTTGATTAATAATGTGAGCGATTTGCATACATTGATAATAATTCTGCATAGCCGTAAAGTTCAGTCTGGAAAACTTGTGTTCAAGATGATAACCTCCATTTTTTTGCGTATTGAAACCTTCATTTTCAATTTTCCATCTCATACGGGCATAACGGCTAATATGCACGGCATTGTCATCATTGACGAGAAGTGAAGCAAGGTGAACAAACCGTGTTTCTTTCGTATTACCTTTGTTGGTATCAATTTCCAGACATTCAATCCAGTTCAAGTGAAATGATTTGTATGTTAGACCATTGACCCATTGTATATTCTGTATACAAACATGGTCTGCAGTTCTGCACAAAAAATGACTTTTTTTGTTCTTTTGATTTATTAATAGTTCATCTTCAACTTCTTCCCAGACAGTTTTGAGGTTTCCATCTTTGAAAGTAAACATATATTGCCACCCATTGTTTTCGCATATTTCAAATGCTTTTTCGTAAGGATAGAGACCGTCAGCCAAAATGAGTATTGGCAATCTGGGAAAGTCTTTTTTCAGACGTTCACTCAAACGTATGAATGCTTTGCGTTCACAATCCTGTTTATCCATATCTCCTCCGTTTTTTATCCATTCTGTTCCCAGTGAAATTGCAAATCCATTGGAACAGACTAATTTTGCTTCCACTACATTTACCAGCCATGTTGTTTTACCCTTTTTACTTGTGCGATAAGGACAGCCAACCCAGGGTTCATAATCGTAACTGTGTACTCCTGTGCCATCTACGGCTATCATAAAATAACCCTGATACCGAAATTTGTGCATCACTTTATGGTCAAGAAGGCACTGTACTACTCTACGTTTCACTTTTTCTATTGATTCGGGGGAACACTTTCTGAAAAATACATTTACTGTGTCCATGTGGGGCAACTCTATTCCAAACAGTCGGCGACAATTTGCACGAATATTCCCCTGCATTGATGTGTTGTTAAATGAATTGCGGCTTTTCTGCTTGAATATAAACATGCATATGCATGCCATATAAATCTCTTTTACCGGATATTGACACATCTTGCGAGGATCTTTGATCCCGCTCAATTCTTCCAGCAAATTCGGCAACTGACGTCGAATGACTATCAGTATCTGATGTAATGCCATTTTACCCTTGTGGTTCTCTAATTTGCTATTATCAAAATGTTTACCACGTTTTCTCCTTTGCGAATTACTTCGCTTCTGTCTAACTTTTTTTCTCCTTTTTTTGCTCTTTTTTTTCTCTACATGAAAAAACAAAAAAAACATCAATTTTTTTTTGAAAAAAATTTGTCAATTCGCTAAAAATTAGTACCTTTGTGCGTTCTTAACAGGGAAAAAGGGCGACTGTTTTGAACATCGTAACATACGCCCTTATTTTTTACAATATTGTAAATGAGCAATTTAAGACTGACGGAGACCCGCCAAGGGTCTTTTTCATGCTATTTACGGCACAAAAGTAATAATAAATTCAGAACTGAAAATATATAGACGAAAAACGAAAAACATTTCCGCAAAACTTTACTGTCGCAAAAATATTGGCGGTAATACAATGATGCTGAATTTATTTATTTCTGTAGTCATCTTATTTTATTATTTGATGACACAAAATTACGACACTCTAATCTGCGCAATCTCAATTTGCCAGAACTCTAAAATTATCCCGAAAAATATTTTTACTGCTGTTTCTTATTCTTCTGATTTTTACTGATTTTTATTTGCCGCTTTTTATTTTCTGAATTGCTGACTTTTGCACTTCAAGTATTTTGAAATGAATTGGACAGAACAGGCGATTAAATATTTAAAAGACAGTCTATACCCAATCTCTGCCGAATTGAATAAAATAGATTGGAAAAGCGGTTTGTCATCAAAAACGGAAAGGTTGGCTCAACATTTATGTGCCTTTGCGAATCAGGAAGGCGGCGGTTTTCTTGTTTATGGAGTGAATGACGATGCAACAATGTTTTCTCTTAATAAAGAACAGGCGGATGAAATTATCAGGAAATTAGGCAATATTGCTCGCAATAATTTGATGCAACCACTTATTCTCGAACATGCAACTGTAGATTTCAATGGAAATTCCCTGTTATTTATACATATACCGGAAAATGTTGAAAAGCCGGTATATCTTCGAGGCGGAACAATTTATGACAGTTACAGGCGTTCTGTGGGACAAACAGTTAAAATGAGCCGTCAAGAAGTAAAACAACTGATAGCCGAATCGCAGGGTTTATTGTTTCATGAACAAACAGCATTGGCAAATGCGACAACTGATGAAGTTTTAAATCTGTTGGATTATGGTTGTTATTTTCGACTGACAAACCGCAATTTACCTGAAGGCAAAACGGCAATTCTTGAAGCATTGGCTAATGAAAAATTTATTATACAACAAGGTGATAATTGGAAAATAACCAATCTTGGCGCACTGTTGTTTGCCCATGATTTGTCAAAATTCAAAGGATTAGAATTTAAGATATTACGTATTATTTTGTATAAAGATAAAAATCGGCTTGAAGCTCATCGCGAATTAAATTTTAAAGAAGGATACGCCTGTGGTTTCGAGCATTTTATTCAATTTATTATGGAAAGAACTTCGGTTGAAGTCATAGAAAAAGCATTGCGGGTAACAGAAGAATCATATCCTGAATGCGCCGTAAGAGAAATACTTGCTAATGCGCTTATTCATCAAGATTTATGGCAAAACGGAATGTATGTAATGGTTGAAATTTTTTCTGACCGCATAGAAATAACCAATCCTGGCGTACCGTTAGTAGATGTTATCCGTTTTATTGATACGCCTCCCCAGTCAAGAAATGAGAAAATCGCCATACTGATGCGCCTGTTTGAAATATGCGAACAAAGAGGCAGTGGTATCGACCGTGCTATAAAAGCAATAGAAGACGCTTTTCTTCCTGCGCCCGAATTTATTAGAGGAGATAATTATACAAAGGTTTTTATCTATCCTAAAAGAACTTTTTCGCAAATGACCAAAGAAGATAGAATCCGCGCTTGTTATCAGCACTGTTGCCTGAAATATATGGAAAAAGCGCAAATGACTAATCAAAGTTTTCGTGAGCGGATGGGAATTGAGGAAGAAAATGCAGCAATGATTTCGAGGATTATTAAAGAAGCGGTAAAGAGTGGCTTGATAAAAGGATTTAATCCTGATAGTACATCTAAAAAACATGCAAAATATATCCCATTTTGGGCGTAATTTCTTATTTGACTGTATTACCGTCTTCCATATGTCATTTGTTTATAAATTGCTTGTAATAAAGATATTCCTTATTTGACTGTTATTTGACTGAAAAGATATCTTTTGCATTGTTTCTTGTGTTAAGCTGCATATAATCAGTAATATATTTATTTGACTGTTATTTGACCAAACATTGTGATAAAATAAATCAGTCTAATTGCGTGAAAGAGGTCTTTTACGTTTCTTTTTCATCCGCCGCACAAACGCTTCTTCTTCGTGATTGTCGCCGGATATTTCCGGCGAAAACAGGTCGAAAATCCCGCCAATGTCTGAACCTTGATTTTCATGATTAAAGGATTTTCCTGATACCAAGTCCGGTTTAAAATCAATATTTTCATCCTTTGAATTGTCGTTTTTAAACAG
>JAIROC010000181.1 GCA_031257735.1 Bacteroidales bacterium
TACCAAAATGCGCAATATACTGTTACGTGAAGTTGTCGAATTTCTGCATACCGAACGCAGCTCGCAACAAACGCTAACTTCACAGGAATACACCGAAAAGATAGAAGCTATTATAGAAAACATTATAGAAATGAAAACGCTTGACGAACAATGGAACGGTCTTACCTATTATATAAAAGCCGAAATGACCGTTGATCCTGCCGAAGTAAACCAACAAATAAATGAAGTACTAAACGATAAACAAAAGACAAAAAAACTTGAAGAGTCGCGCAAACGAACACTTGCAGTCGAAGCAGAAGTGGAAAGACTGAAAAAGGAACTGGAAAAAACCAAAGATAAGCAACAACGTCTTGTCCTGCAAAAGAGCTATCAACAACAAACAGATAAACTTTCTGCCAAAGAATATTTCACAAAGGGGAATAATGCATCTTATAATGGTTTTTATGAACTTGCCATAACATATTACCAAAAAGCTATTGACATTGACCCAGACGATACAAAAGCATACAATAACATGGGAATTGCCTATGGTAATTTACAAGACTACCGAGAAGCCTTACGCTGCTATGAAAGAGCCATTGAAATTGATCCAAACGATGCAGAAACATACTTTAATATGGGATTTGCCTACTATTATTCACAGGAATACCTCGTAGGATTGTTATGTTTTCCAATAGCCATTGAAATTGACCCAACATATGCAAAAGCATACTATAGCATGGGGTATATCAACTATAATTTACAGGATTACCACAACGCCATACGCTACTATCAAGAAGCCATTGAAATTGACCCAAACTATGCAAACTATGCAAACGCATACAATAACATGGGACTTTCTTACGCCCATTTACAGAATTACAGCGAAGCTATACGCTGCTATCAAAAAGCCATTGACATTGACCCTAACTATGCACTCGCATACTATAACATGGGAATTTCCTACTATGATTTACAGAATTACAACGAAACTATACGCTGCTATCAAAAAGCCATTGACATTGACCCTAACCTTGCAAGCGTATACTATAACATGGGAAATGCATACAGCAATTTACAGAATTACAGCGAAGCTATATGCTGTTATCAAAAAGCCATTGACATTGACCCTAACCTTGCAATCGCATACAAAAACATGGGAAATGCTTACTATGATTTGGGTAATACACAGGAACAAATTAAATGCTATCAAAAGGCGGCACGACTGGGAAATGAAGGTATACAACAGTGGTTGCGAGAGAATGGATATAGTTGGTAGATACATGAATTAAAAATAATGATTAATAGAAGACAATGTTAATAATAAATTTAAAAATAATAATTAAAAACTCCAGCACAGGAGTATAAAGTCTGTAGTAAGAAAATGAAGAAAATAAAAATTGTAGTAACAGTATGCTTAATGGGATTGGTTTTGATGACAGTCTCATCGTGTACACGTAAAATTAATTCTACCGAATCGCTTATGAAAGAAATAGAAAAGCGTTATTACGGGAAATGGTTTAAGCATGTTAAGTTTAGTCAGACAGCCGACACTTATGAAAACGACTCGTTGGTAAAGTCCGAAATATGGGACGAAGAGTATTATTTTCCGACTAATCTCATCATTTATATAACACCCGGAGATACTAGCAACAGATATGTCTATAGAAATGATTCCGCATTGATTTATGAAAATAACATATTAACAAGTCAAGAAAAAGTTACCCATGACGCTATTATTCTCAGTATGGATATTTACAATATGACCTTCCCTGAAATAATGAATCGTTTGGGAGACCTGAAATATGACATAAGCAAGTTCCATGAAACAAACTATACGGGACGAAAAGTATATGTCATGGGCGCTGAAAAAGGAGATACTTCAAGTTATCAGGCTTGGTTTGACGCAGAACATCTCTATTTAATAAAACTAATAAAACCAATAGAAGAAGATGTAAGAGAAGTAGAACTACTTAATTACATCCAACTCGAAAAAGGCTGGATAGAACAGGAAGTCCTATTTAAGATAAACGGCAAAGTCTACATGTGGGAAAAATATTTTAACATTAGCGCTAAAGATAAGGATAATTGATTGAAAAAGAAAATATAGTTAGTAACAAAATAAATATATAGTTATGGATAAACAGCAATTAAAGCAAATACATGATGAGGAATTAGTAAACATTTTCTTCAATAAAACAGAACAATCGGAAGAAATTCTTGCTAACGTAAAAGAAGAATTGAAAAAACGAAAAATTGATGTAGCAGAAATTACTTCGCCAAAAGATATTATTCCTGTCATTATCAAGAACAAGTTAGCATTCGGACTTAAAAAACTGCTTGATGACCAACGCACTTCACCTGCTTTGCAGGAAGCTGCAAAACAAAAATTGGATGCAGTCATACAAAAAGCAGATCAAGACGCAGATGAAAGAAAGATGCAAGGAGAAGAGGAATATGTTCCCAGTATTGTCCCATTATGTTTTGGATTAGTAGGAGTATTTATCTATAAAATAACTCGTTATTTTGTAAAGATAGAACTATCTGATGGAACGAAAGTTCCAAGATATAATAAACGTACGCGAAGAAATGCTTTGATAATAATAATAATTTTCGTATCAATTATAGTGTTGCTTCTCTTTTTTTTCAATAATCAATAAGCTATAAAAAAAGTATATAAGTAAAAAATGAGTAGTAAATAAAAATAGTATTAACAATATAAAAATGTAATCAAATGAAGAAAATAGTCTTATTTTTAGTATTTAAATGTAACTCATAATATACATTGCGTACCTGACGGCACGCCTTGACAGTATCAACATTATTTCTACCAACATTTCGTTCCTAACGGAACTTTACTAATTGAAAACTTCGTCAATTGAAAATTGAAAATGAGCTGACGCATAATGATGTCCAAATAACGCCGTCATTTGTTTGTTTTCACACAGCCTCCGTCATCCCTTCGCGTTTTCACTCTTTCGTGCTTAGTATCACCATAGAAAAAATTATCACGAAAAATTGATAGAAATATACATTTTTTTATTACTTTTGCATGTTGTCTTTTCGATATACAAATGAGAAGATGACGTAGTAATAAATATAATTGTAAATTTAAATTAATTTTAAGATGAAAAGAATTATCATCATAGGTTTTATCTATTCCATACTGGTAGGTAGCCTTTTAGCACAGAAACAATATAAGTATGAAAGTGTTCCTAACGATCCGATTAAACTTCGTATTTACACATTGGACAATGGATTGAAAGTGTATATGTCGGTAAACAAGGAAGAACCGAAAATTCAAATTATTCTTGCGACAAACGCAGGAAGTAAATTAGATCCATCGGAAACAACAGGCTTGGCACATTACTTTGAACATTTAATGTTCAAGGGAACAACCAAATTCGGAACAACCAATTGGGAAGCCGAAAAACCACTCTTAGATCAGATTGAACAACTTTTTGAAGTCTATCGAAAAACGACAGATGAGAAAGAACGTAAACGTATTTATGCGCAGATTGACAGTATCTCGCAAATTGCTTCTACGTACGCTATTCCTAATGAATACCAAAAATTAATGGCTGTCCTTGGTTCTGATGGAACAAATGCGTATACTTCGCAGGATTTTACAAACTATATAGAAAACATCCCCGCCAATCAATTGGAAAATTATCTGATCATTCAGACGGAACGTTTTCAAAATCCCGTACTCCGACTCTTCCATACAGAATTGGAAACCATCTACGAAGAAAAAAATATGTCCCTTACGGGAGATGGTTCGAGAAAATATACTGCTTTGATGGAAGGACTGTTTCCCAAACATCCATATGGTAACCAAACTACTTTAGGTACACAAGAACATCTACGTAATCCTTCTATTACCAATATAAAGAAGTTTTTCGAGACTTATTACGTACCCAACAACATGGCGCTTATCATGGCGGGCGATTTTGACCCTGACGCTGCTATTGTTTTAATCGATCAATACCTTGGCGTTTTAAAACCCTCCCCTATTCCTGAATTTAAGTTTGAACAGGAAGACCCTATTACCACTCCTGTCGTAAAGGAAGTTGTAGGAAAAGAAGCCGAAAGTCTTTTTCTTGGCTGGAGATTGGGTAATCCACTTTCGGAAGAAATTCTCGTGATGACATTAGCCGAAATGATACTCACCAATGGACATGCTGGACTTGTGGACTTGAATATTAATCAAAAACAACGTCTATTGAATGCAGGTTCAATGCCTATGCTGTATCATGATTATTCTTCTGTGATAATGTTTGCCAGCCCTAAAAAAGGTCAAACCTTGGAAGAAGCAAGGGATATTCTTTTGGAACAAATCGACAGCTTGCAACAGGGAAATTTCCCCGACTGGTTGTTACAGGCTTGTATCAATGACTTACGTTTACGCGACATTCAAAGTTATAAGTCAAATCGTGGACGTACTTCTGCCATGGAAGAGGTATTTTCTTTAGATATTCCATGGGCGAACGAAGTAAATGAATTGGACGAAATGGAGAAAATAACCAAAGAACAAATCATGGACTTTGCCAAAAAATATTTACGCAGAGATAATTATGTTGTCGTATATAAACGTCAGGGAAAACCAACCGACATCGAAAAAGTAAAAAAACCTAAAATCACTCCCATAAAAATCAACCGAGATGACAAGAGTGATTTCGTCAAAATGATTGAAGATAGAAAAGTCCCGGAAATACAACCTGTTTTTGTCGATATACAAAAAGAATTACACAGCGTTAAGGCTCAAAATGACGTTACGGTTTATTATTCAAAAAATGAAGACAATGAAGCCTTTTCTTTGCGATATATAATAGATATGGGAGTTTATCAAGACCGTTATTTTGACATTGCAAGCGACTACATAACATATCTCGGAACAGATAAATATACGCCCGAACAAATTAAACAGGAGTTTTATAAAATAGGTTGTAGTTTCAGTATGTATACTTCTTCCCGTCGAAGCTATATCAATATTAGCGGCTTGACCAAGAGTATGGAAGAGGGAATGAAACTCCTTGAACATTTGTTACAAAATGCAAAACCCAATCAGGAAGCATTGAATAATTTAGTGAATGATATTTTAAAATACCGTGAAAATGCAAAGTCCAATCAAATGGCAATCATGTCTTATTTGGTTCAATACGGAATCTATGGACTAAATTCACCTACACTATACTCGCAACTTTCGGAAAAAGAATTAAAATCACTTACTCCCGAAATGTTGATCAATAAATTAAAAGAATGGATGACCTATAAACAATATGCTATTTATTACGGTCCCGAAACACCTGATAAAGTGGTTGCAGCAATTAACGCTATCCATAATCCCAAGGATTTAAAAGATATTCCCGCACCGAAAACATTTACGGAAGAAGTTCCTGCGCAAGATCATGTTTATGTAGTACATTATGACGCTCCGCAAGTAATGTTGTATACTTTTTCCTTCGGAAATAAATTTCAAAAGGAACTTACGCCATACATCAACTTGTATAACGAATATTTTGGAGGCGGTATGAATGCTATTGTTTTTCAGGAAATGCGGGAAGCGCGTTCATTGGCATACGGAGCAGGCGCTTACTATTCAAGCCCAAGTACACTTGAGCAATTGAGTTACCACTTATGTTATATCTCCTGCGGCACAGATAAACTGAAACCTGCTATTGAAGCTTTCAATGAATTATTATTGAACATGCCCGAAAATGAAGCCTCTTTTACCATTGCCAAAGATGCTGTTTTGACTTCCATCAGAACCAATCGTATAGCGCCGGAAGATTTGGTTTGGTATTATTTATTCTGGAAAGATTTGAACTTAAATGAAGATCCGAATAAAGCTGTTTTTGAAAAGATACAAACATTGAATTTTGCAGATGTTAAACAGTTCCAACAGGAATATGTATCCAATAAACCAAGAACTTTTGTTGTCCTTGGAAATACAAAAGAAATGGATATGAAATACCTCAAAAAGGTAGGCAAAGTAAAAACGCTTAAATTGAAAGATATTTTTAGCTTTTAACGCTGTCCGAGGAATTTAATAATTAGTGTCTGTCTATAAAGTCGGCATAACGCCGTCATTGCGGGCTTGACCCGCAATGACGGCGTTGTTTGTTGCGAAAATACCTCGTCCGAACGAGGGACGCAAACGGTTCAATCAATTTATATTATGAATAATGTATTTTTTTTTATTATTCCTTATTCGGATTAATCAGTTCGATAAACATATCCAATTCTTTGAACCCTCTCTTTACTACAACACTATCGGTAATACCATCATAATATCCCCAAAGATGTAATATTTCGTACGCACTATCAAAATTACCACCTAAATTGCTATTTGTATGTACTTTATTGTTTAAATTATATTTATAAAAAACAATATCTTTTTTTGTTCCTTTCTTTATTTCAATACCATTTAAAAGAAATAAACAATCCAATACGATTAACAACCCGCTATATGCAACCCCACATGCTGTTCTTACATATTTTTTATCTTCATAATACCCATCATTATCCGCCTGCGCTTTTTTTAAATTATTCCTTGCGTTTTCTCTATAACGAACTGCCTCATCGTAATATACTTTACGTAATTTTTGCTCCTTTTCTTTCTTGTCTAAACTTAAATCACCCAAAATGTTCATAACTTTCGTAGAAAATACATCTCTAGTGCTTTTTTGTCTTACATTTTTTCTTCCTTTCGATACTGTCTTTCCCATTTCTTTTAAAATTTTTAATGTGCTGCAAAGATACAAAAAAATAAAAATCACAAGCAATAAAAAAATAAAAAAAACTGTCTCTGAGAATACAAAATAAATGCAGGCATAGCCTGCTCGGATAGAGCGAACGAGGTAGAACCTCGTCCGAACGAGGGGCGCTACTTTGCTGATGTAGAGACGGTGCACGCACCGTCTCTACAACGACATACGTTTCCAAACTCGGGGAAACCTTCCTGACGATGAAAAGTACATTTCCAAGTGCGTGGAAACCTTCCTGACGACGAAAAATACGTTTCCAAGCTCGGGGAAACCTTCCTGACGACGAAAAATACGTTTCCAAGCTCGGGGAAACCTTCAATCACTATAAAAAGTATGTTTCCAAGCTCGGGGAAACCTTCAATCACTACAAAAAGTACGTTTCCCCGAGTTTGGAAACGTTCAAAACGAAGAAAAATGCGTTTCCCCGAGTTTGGAAATGTTCAAAAAGACGAAAAGTACGTTTCCCCGAGTTTGGAAACGTTCAAAACGACGAAAAGTACGTTTCCCCGAGTTTGGAAACGTTCCTGACAACAAAAAGTACGTTTCCAAACGTGCGGAAATGTTCCTGCAGACAAAAAGTACGTTTCCAAACGTTCGGAAACGTTGAATCACTACGAAAAGTACGTTTCCAAACGTTCGGAAACGTTGAATCACTACGAAAAGTACGTTTCCGAACGTGCGGAAACGTTGAATCACTATGAAAAGTACGTTTCCAAATGTGCGGAAACGTTGAATCACTATGAAAAGTACGTTTCCGAACGTTTGGAAACGTTCCTGACGACAAAAAGTACGTTTCCGAACGTTTGGAAACGTTCCTGACGACGAAAAGTACGTTTCCGAACGTTTGGAAACGTACAATATAAAGAAACCATAACAGTAGCAACGTAGCGCTATGCCCCTCTTCGCTCTTTTGCGTTTTTGCGTTTTAGTCGATTAATTCTTTTCGTTGGTTATATTTAGCGTCTTGCAGTATATTGGCTTTTGCGCGAATACCAACCTCAAAACTTCGATAAGTACCAAAAGGAATCCAATTGAAACTGATAACCCAACAGTGCAGGTCTCGTTCAACATGAAACTCAGTAGGAACAATGGTTTTCTGTGTGAAATTATATCCCGACTGAAAACGAAAACTCCATTTTGGCGTCAGTTCAATACTTCCGTTTACACTTAATGAGTTGTTAAACGTATGTTTGTATTTGGGAATAAGCGTATCCGAGTAACGGTATAATCGATAAAAATCTATATTGTCATTCATGTTGTAGGTAAAGACATAAGAAAAATTGACATTCCATTCTTTGAAGCCTGTAGAAGTTTTTTCTTTCTCTTTTTCTTTTTCATTCTTTCTTCGGAATAAATCCCTATTGATATTGTATCCAAAACTAATATCCCCTCTGACAGAAGAAAGCCGAAACAATCTGTGATTTTCTTTGACTTCAAACTTATGTTTTTTATATCCATCTTCCCCAATGATATATGGATCGAAGAGCATATTGAAAGCAAGATTAATCTGTTTGAAAAGCGTTGTTCTTCCACTCAAAGAAAGCGGATCCCAGCGAAAAGAATCTGCCAAAAAATCATAACCAGAAGAAACCGTCAAATTTTCAAGGATGGTAACTTTCTTATACGTCTCTCCTTCTTTCTTCGAACGAACTTTCATTTCTAACTTGTTACTTATCGAAAAAGTAATCTTTCCAGAAGATTTATAGGCAGGAACTGAATATAAAAATCCGTCAATGTAGGAATAGCGGACTTCTTTATTTTGTATGGTATCGTAATAGGTATCGTAGAGTGTTTTTTTGTTTATAGCGGGTCTGTATGTAAGCCCGATAGAAGGAGTAATTGTATGACGAAAAGCGTATACTTTTCCTTTTTTCATGATGTACATTCCGTATAAGGTAGAAGATAATCCCGAAGAAAAAGATAAATCGTGCGCAGGATAAAACGCATATATTGTATCCCGTTTCACAAAGGTATATTTAAGCGTATCGTATTCTCCCCATGATTGTTTAACTCCTTTTATTTGCCATGTTTCTCTCAATGCAACTGAATTGTCCCAATTGATATATTTAAAAAGTTTGATAGTACTTCTAACGGGAATATAGTGGTTCATGCCAGAACGAAAATTATCAAAAGCATGTTTAAAGTCATTGATGAGAATAGAATCGTAAGTATTAACTGTATTTTGCACATCAAGCGTATATTGCATGGATATATTTTCATACCATCGTAATTTTCCCACTACCTGTTTCCGACGGAAAGGATGAAACTGACTGATGCCAAAATTAATTTGCGGCAATCGCATATCCAAATTTCCCTGTATAAGATTTTGAGAGAGTTCGGCATTTATGCCAAGCGTATACCTGCTTTTAAAGGAAGTACTGAAATTTACAACAGACATGGCTTGACTTTGTGTATAGTCGCTGATATTTTTTCCTACGGTATTTTTGGAAAAAGAATGTGTTTGAAAATTAATATTGGCAGAAAATGAATTGACAGGATGCGCTTTTCTATCCTGCTGATGATACCAATTTACTCTAATATCATGTGCAATGGTACGGTCTTTTGTTGTTTTTTCTCCTCTTGGCGTAAAGAGATATTCTATATCATATTTGCCGTTGAATTTATATCGTTTCACATAATTGGAAGATAGATTTACCCCAAAAGAACCACGCATATAAATAGTTGCCTTAATGATAAAGTCTATTTTTTCTTTTATAGCAAAATAATAACCAATACCCTCCAGATAGGGACCTATATCAACTCTCTGTCCAAATTTAGGCAGAATAATTCCATTGCGATGTTTGTCTGTATGTGGAAATAAACCAAGCGGAAACGGAATAAGCGGAATACCTGCAATTCTAAGAAAAATAGGACCCGTCACAATTTTATCATTGGGAATGACTTTTGCCTTCCCAAAACTTACTTCAAAATGTGGATGTTCCAAGTTACAGGTTGTATATTTTCCTCTCCTGATGAAGCTGGTATTGTCAGGATTTTTTTTCACAATTTCACCATGCAAATAACTCTCCCCTTCCTGCGTAATGACATTACGTATCAATCCTTTCTTCGAGTTAAAGTTGTAGGATAATTCATGACTTTTCACCTCATAACTCTCCTGCTTAAAGACAGGTTGTCCATGTAATACGCCTGATGTATCGGTATCGCCTCTGGCATAGAGTTCGTTTTTTGAAAAATGTACTTTGACATAATAAGAAGTCAGATTTACATCTTCATAATTCAATACTACCTGATTGTAAAGATGTGCATGAGAACTGTCCATATCGAAAGAAACCGAATCTGTTGCCGCGTAATCAATAATAGAAGTAACAGCATTGGGCGATATTTTCCATGACTGAATAGTTGTGTCATTGTTTAGATTAAGCGTATCGTCCAGGGTGAAGGCAGTATCTCTGTTTTGAACAAAAGAAGAATCCATCCCATCTACAATATGTGGGACATTTAATGTGTCTGTTTGGCTATTTTGAGCGACAGAAACAGAAAAATTACAGATGAAAAAAACAATCTGTATACTGAAACTTATTCTTCTTTTAATGGTTTTCAATTCGTTATGCAAATTTTGTTTGCTGTTTTTTGTATATAAATTTTGACTACTTTTGTGTAAAATTACAACGGACAAAATTAGGAAAAAACATGGACATATTATTATTTTTTTTTATTAAAGATAAATTATAGTTAGCACGATAAAAATAGACAAAGAATGAAAGTGTTATATGCAGCAACGGTATTATGTACCTATTTATTATTGTCAGGGATAAATACTCCGTCTCTGGCTAATGACAGCCTGCCAAAGATAAAGGTTGTCGTAATAGACGCCGGTCATGGCGGACATGATCCGGGCGCTATCGGTATAACAGGCGTACAGGAAAAAAATATTACGCTTGCTATTGCCCTTAAACTTGGTTACATGATAGAAAAAAATACAGAGGTAAAAGTAATATACACCCGTAAAACAGATGTATTTGTCGAGTTGAAAACAAGAACGCAAATAGCGAACAACAATCATGCGGATATGTTTATTTCTATTCATTGTAATTCTGTCGAAAACAATAGCGCTGCTAATAGAGCAGAGTCATATGTAATGGGCGTGGATAAAAATACTGCAAATTTAACCATCGCACAAAAAGAAAATTCCGCCATACTCAGTGAGAAAAATCATGAAAGTGATTACGGCGGTTACGATCCAAATTCAACCGAAGACTACATTATATTGTCGATGTACCAAAATAAATTTCTCGATAAGAGTGCAATATTGGCAAAGGAAATTCAAGCTGAATTTCAAGCGATAGGCAGGCAGGTCAGAGAAGTTCAACAGGCTGGTTTTTTGGTATTGTGGCGTGCGGCTATGCCCAGCGTTTTGATAGAAACAGGTTTTTTGAGTAATAAAGAAGAAGAAGCCTATTTAGCGTCTGAAAAAGGTCAAACAGAAATGGCATTGGCTATCTATAACGGATTAGCAAAAGAGGCTCATTTGCCGACTATGAACATGCAAGACGTAAAAAATCTTGCCAATAAAAAACCTGCTACTACTACATCTTCCACTTCCAACAATCAATCATCAGGAGTGGTTTACAAGGTGCAAATTTGTGCTTTGCAGGAAAAATTAGAAAAAAAAGAATTGGAAAAAAGAGACCCTAAACTCAAAAACATCACCCAGATAGAGGTAGAAAAAGCAGGCGATAAGTTGTATAGATATTTTACGGGACATTGCGCTACTTATGCGGAAGCAGAAGAAGTATTGACATCAGTAATGAAAAAAACAGGGTATAAAGCCGAGATAGTCGCATATAAGAATGGAACAAGAATTACGTTACAAGAAGCAAAAGAATTAGAAAATAAATAATAGAAAGATTATATTCATGAAGAAAACATTTTTCAAGTCGGTAGAAATCAAGATAGCCATATTTGCATTGGCGGGACTTTTTCTGTTGGTGTGGGGGATTAATTTTTTGAAAGGAATAGACATATTCAAAAAACAATATCCTTATTATGCCATATTTGAAAATACATTGGGATTACTGCCTGCTCATATAGTAACAATTAATGGAATGCACATTGGAACAGTAGATAAAATCCAATTAATGCGCAATCATTCCAACAAAGTATTGGTAACGCTAAACATAGACAAAAACATAGAAATTCCTGTCCATTCAATCATCAGAATTGCCATGCCCAATCCGCTAAGTTCTCCACAGGTTGAAATTATATTCAGTCAGGAAACACAATATATTTCACCCGGAGATACCTTACAGGGTAAGATTTCGGAAGGCTTACTAAACGAACTTGGTGGAGCAATGATTCCGCTAAAACGTATTATAAATTCTTTGGATACGTCCATGTTTTTATTAAAGCAAACTTTACAGTCGGGAACACTGTCCGACTTGGAAGCTATTTTGGCAAACCTGCACGCTACCACAAACAAAATAGATATGCTCCTGGCAGCAAATACAGCTAAAGTAAATACTATCGTTACGGATGTACAAGCATTTACTTCTACACTACATAATAATGAAGAAAAAATACACGGTATTATCGGTAACTTAAACACTGTTTCGGAAAACCTTGCAGAAGCAGAATTGAAACAAACCATCAATAATGCCGCACATGCTATTGATAAATTAGACAGCTTGATTTATGCGATAAATCAAGGTCAGGGAACTTTAGGGCAATTGGTCGTTAATGACAGTTTATATATCAGTTTGCAAAATTCAATAGTGAGTTTGGATAAACTGCTTGAAGACATAAAGGCAAACCCTAAAAAGTATATCAACATCACCGTATTCGAGAAAAAAAATAAAAATAAATAAATTGTTGTACCCTTATTTAAATAATTAAAATAAAATCAGATGGATAAAAATAATTTTATATCACGTCACACAGGAATTAAACCTGCAGAAGTAAAAAAAATGCTCAACGTTATTGGAGTTTCTTCCATTGACGAATTAATAGACCAGACAGTTCCAGCTAAAATCCGTTTAAGGGAAGTCTTACAATTAGATGAACAGATGGACGAATATGAATATCTAAATCATATTCGTTCACTTGCAATCAAAAATAAAATATATCGCTCCTATATCGGATTGGGATTCTATAACACAGAAACCCCCGCCGTTATATTGCGAAATGTATTGGAAAATCCGGGTTGGTATACTTCCTATACTCCTTATCAGGCGGAAATATCACAGGGACGTTTGGAAGCGCTCTTGAATTACCAAACAATGATCTCAGATTTGACTTCATTACCTATCGCCAACTCTTCCCTTTTGGATGAAGCTACTGCCGCAGCAGAAGCAATGTTTATGTTCTACAGCTCTCGCAGTAGAGAAAAACAGAAAAACGGAGCAAACAAATTTTTCATAGATGAAAATTTATTCCCCCAAACAATTCATGTTATGCAAACGCGTTCCGCAGCTTTGGGAATAGAATTGATAGTGGGAACTTTTAGTGAATTTACCTTTACACCCGAAGTATTTGGCGCAATTGTTCAATATCCCAACCAATGGGGGGAAGTAAATGATTACAGAACATTTGTAACAAAAGCAAAAGAGAATGGAAGTTTTGTTGCCGCTTCATGTGACATTCTTTCATTAGCATTATTGACCCCTCCGGGAGAATGGGGCGCTGATTGTGCGGTGGGTTCGGTACAACGTATGGGATTACCTATGGGCTTCGGTGGACCTGCTGCTGGCTTCTTTGCCTGCACAGAAGACTTTAAACGTCAAATACCCGGTCGTATTATCGGTATTACAATAGACTCACAGGGCAAACGCGCTTTACGTATGGCTTTGCAAACCCGTGAACAGCATATTAAACGTGAAAGAGCAACTTCAAACATCTGTACGGCTTCCGCTTTGATGGCGGTCATGTCGGGCTTTTATGCAGCTTATCACGGTCAGAACGGTATTCGCAATATGGCTACACGTATACATGCCCTATCCGAAACCCTGAATACTGAAATCGTAAAATTAGGCTATACACAACAGAATAAGATATTTTTCGACACCTTAACCGTACACTGCCCTGTCAAGACTGATATCATTAGACCGATAGCTTTACGTTACGAAATAAACTTCCGTTATATCTGCGACGAATATATCGGAATCAGCTTAGACGAAACAACAACGATTAAAGATGTTAATGATATTCTTGCCGTATTGGCAGAAGCTGCGGGGAAACCATTTGTTGCTGTTAAGGAAACAATACAAACATCGTCTATCCCACAAGATTTGAAACGAACATCCGATTATTTAACGCATCCCGTTTTCAATACATATCACAGCGAAACAGAAATGATGCGATACATAAAATCTTTGGAAATAAAAGATTTGGCATTGAACAGAGCAATGATACCCTTGGGTTCTTGCACAATGAAACTTAATGCCGCAGCAGAGATGTTACCCTTAAGTTATGCCCGTTTTCAGACAATACATCCTTTTGTTCCTGATGATCAGGTTGCGGGATATTTGGAACTTATCAGAAATCTGGAAAAGGATTTGGCTACTATTACGGGGCTTGCGGCTATTTCTTTGCAACCTCTCTCGGGAGCTTCGGGAGAATATGCTGGTTTAACAGTTATTCGAAATTATCATCATGCACAGGGAAATACTCATCGGAACGTCTGCTTAATTCCTTCTTCCGCTCATGGAACAAATCCAGCATCTGCAGCCATGGCGGGAATGAATATCGTAACGGTAAAGGCTACCGAAAGCGGTGAAATTGATATTGACGACCTGAAATTAAAAGCTGAACAAAACAAGGATACCTTATCCTGTATTATGATTACTTATCCTTCTACGCATGGCGTTTTTGAAGAAGCTATTTTGGATATTATTGCTATTGTTCATCAGTATGGGGGTTTAGTTTATATGGATGGCGCGAACATGAATGCTCAGGTTGGTTTGACGAGTCCGGGATTTATGGGAGCGGATGTGTGTCATTTAAACTTGCATAAAACCTTTGCCATGCCTCATGGAGGTGGTGGACCTGGGGTTGGACCTATCGGAGTTAGCGATAAGTTGGTTGATTTTCTCCCTAATCACAGTATTGTAGAAGTAGGCGGAAAACAGGGAAGCGCCGTTTCGGGAACGCCATACGGTTATCCACTTTTGTTGCCAATTACATACGGATATATCAAAATGCTGGGAGCAGACGGACTGAAAAAAGCAACCGAATATGCTATCCTGAACGCAAATTATATAACGGCACGCTTGAAAGATTCCTATAAAATATTATACACGGGAAACAAAGGACGAGTAGCTCATGAAATGATTTTGGATTGTAACGCATTCAGTTTGGCGGCTTCGGTAGGAGATATTGCAAAACGTTTAATGGATTATGGTTTTCATGCTCCAACGGTAGCGTTTCCTGTACATGGAACATTGATGGTTGAGCCGACAGAAAGCGAACCTCTCTCTGAATTAGACAGACTATGTGATGCGCTTATTCAGATTAGAAAAGAAATAGCTGATATCGAAAGTGGAAAAGCTCAAAAAGATAATAATCTTATCGTAAA
The DNA here is from genome assembly GCA_031257735.1 of Bacteroidales bacterium. Taxonomy (GTDB): domain Bacteria; phylum Bacteroidota; class Bacteroidia; order Bacteroidales; family WCHB1-69; genus JAIROC01. The sequence continues at coordinate 15,277 of JAIROC010000181.1, forward strand.
TGCGCCTCATACGGTAGAGGTCGTTTGTTCGGATGAATGGAACAGACCTTATTCCCGTCAGGAAGCGGCTTTTCCTATGCCTCACACGGATAAATATTGGCCAACTGTTTCCAAAGTAGACGATGCTTACGGAGACAGAAATCTGGTTACCTGCGTGAAGTAAACATATTAGTTATTAGTTATGAGTTATGAGTTATGAGTTATGAGTTATGGGTTAGGCTGACGCAAACAAAATAACTCATAACTCATCTACCCATCCACTAAAAAAATAATTCGCAATGCACAAACATAATCATGATGAAAATCAATCATTGAAAAATATAGGAATAGCTCTTGTTCTTAATTTTACATTTACTATCGCG
>JAIROC010000233.1 GCA_031257735.1 Bacteroidales bacterium
CGTTTTGATTCTCAAAAGCACAAATGCAATGACGCTTTATGCCTCATAATACGGCATTTATAAAAAGCGTCATTATAAGGAGCGCAGCGACGTGGCACCCGTAAGAGCAGCGGAGCTAATCCCTAACAATCAATGCGTTTTTGGGTAGAGATTGCTTCGCTGCGCTCGCAATGACGGCGTTGTTTGGACACTTTTGTGTGTTTTCACACAACCTCGAAACCGCTTAATCAGCGTCATCATTGTGAAGGAAAAATGTCCCGTTAGGGACAAAATGTTGGTAGAAACAGATGAATACCCGCCTTTCTTTCCTGTCCCATTAGGGACAGAATGTAAATCAACCTGATAATATCTTACATGGCGCACCTGACGGCGCGCTCTAGAGGAGAATAGCTGCTGTATTTTCTATCAACATTTTGTCCCTAACGGGACATTTTTCCTTCACAATGATGACGCTGATTAAGCGGTTGTGTGAAAAGCATTTTCGTAACAATAGAGGTCGTCATGGTAGTATTAATGGTAATATATTTGATAGTTTGTCGTTATGGATTACAAATTATAAATAATTTTTTAATGTTGTTAAGCGAATTAAAATTTTTACGATCTCTTCAACAGAAAAAATACAGGATAGAACATCGTTGTTTTTTGGTAGAGGGGACAAAATTAGTAAAGGAAATACTTGCAAGTGATTTTGTTGTACGGCAAGTTTATGCAACAGGGAAATGGATGGCTAAGAATTTTGATTTTCAGGGAGACGTACAAATAATATCGGAAAAGGAAAGTGAACGTATATCTTCTCTATCGTCTACGCCATCTGTTTTTGCTTTGGTAGAAATGAAACCAGACCGTCCTTTTTCTATGGAACACTATAAAAAACTATTACTTTTGGATGGAATAAAAAATACGGGAAATCTTGGAACTATTATACGTACCGCAGATTGGTTTGGAATAGATTGTATTTTTTGTTCGGAGGATACGGTAGAAATGTATAATCCGAAAACAATACAGTCCACAATGGGTTCTTTCACCCGAGTTGATATCTATACATGCAATTTATGTAACTTTATCAGGGACTATACTGCTAAATATTCATTTATTGGAGCTTGTATGGAAGGACATTCTGTTCAAGAGTATACTTTTCCGGACTATGCCGCTATCGTATTGGGAAATGAATCGACAGGAATATCAGCAGAAGTCAGCAGTTTAATACAGGAAAAAATAACTATCCTCCCCGTAAATAAAAACAGTATCTCACAACAGCAAGCAGAGTCGTTAAATGTTTCTATCTCGGCGGCTATTATCTGTTACGAACTGACAAAACAGCCTAATAACTGATAAGCGAATGTCTTTGTTTATAATTTTATGTAGATTATGATTGATTTATTGTGTATTTTTTGTAACTTTGCACTCATTTTTTATTTTAGTGGAAATTAAAAGAAGATAGCTTACAATTAACTGATTTGGTGTAAATAAAAAATAATCTTACTCATGATATTTAGAAGAAAAAAATACTTTCTGCTGCTTGTTCTTAGCGTTTTACTGTTGGGTTTTTACAAATGTAAGCCTGAATTTTCGGTAAATTCAAACAGTGAACCCTTCACTGTCGTCTATGGACTTTTAAGTGCATCGGAAGAATCACAGTATATAAAGATATTCAAATCATTTCTTACGGAAGGTAATGCCTACGATGTTGCTAAGGATATTAATCAATACAGCTACATAGACAGCATAGAGGTTTATTTAAATGAATATAGCGCAAATAATCCGTCACCTCGTAAAATTCCATTGGATACAACAACAACAATCCCCAAAGATTCGGGCGTTTTTCTTTATCCAACGCAAATTTTGTATACCACAAATGCTGTGTTAAACAGAGACTGTACCTACGAATTAGTGGTTTTTAATCCCTATACAAATAATGTAACCAAAACAAAACTTCCTTTTGCATTGGCAGGAAATGTGCGTATTAGTAGACCAATGGGACCTGACGACATATCCATAACAGACAGAGATATCAATTTTGTATTTTATACAGGAAAAAATACAACCATGTACCAACTGCTAATAAAATATTATTACACGGAAGACCTTGTTGACAATACAAGCAGGCATCCAGCGCCTGTTATTTGGACATTGGGCGCTCCTGTTGAAGATATGACAGCAAAGGAAGGAATAGAAAAAGGATATTTTGCATCGGGTACGAATTTTTTCAGGAGAATAGCAGAAAGTATTCATGATGACGCCAATGTAAGATCCCGTCATACAGATTCTATTGTGTTAGAAATTCATTCTGCAGCAAAAGATTGGGGATTGTATTTGAAATCCAATATCCCTTCTACAGGAATAAATCAGGATAAACTTCATTATTCCAACATGGAAGCCTATAATGTAGAAACAAAAGAAGAAAAATATGCTATGGGAATGGTTTCCTCAAGAGAAGTTACTACAAAAAGATATAGAGATTTGACAATAGTAGATGGTTCCAGAGATTCTTTATTTCATGGAAGATATACAAAACATTTGAAATTTACAGATATATATTAGGAGAAGAGTGACGCTATTAAGGAAAATAAAAGAACGGTCGCGAAAATATTATCGCTTTGTTATTATGGATAATGCTACTTTTGAAGAGAAAGTAGTCTTTAAATTGACGCCATTATCTATTTTTGTAGCGGTTGTTATTTCTATACTGGTACTGATAATTTGTAGTATTTCATTGGTATCATTTACATTTTTACGGGAATATATTCCCGGTTATGGCAGTACAAAACAAACACAGAGAATAATAGAGCTTCAAGCAGAAATAGATACCTTAACGGCAGCAATGACGAAAATTGAACAGTATGGAAAGGACGTAAAAACAGTTTTGTTAGGGGAAAAATTTGCTGAAGATACACTTTCTCCTACAGATATAGAAAAGAAAGAAGCAACTTTTTCCGTAACAAATTATGACAGTATGTTGATGCAGATTACAGAACTATATTCCTCTCCCTCAAAAAGGGCTTCGCAACCTCATTTCCTTAAATCACAATATAAAGAGACTTCAACGTTATTCTTTTCGCCGGTGGGAGGAAGCATGCGACAAAACTATACTAAATCAAATCACGGCATTGCCATAGATTGTAAGCAGGGAACGCCTGTATATGCTTCTGTATCGGGAACAGTTATTTATGTTGGGTATGAACCACAAAATGGAACAACTTTAATTGTACACTATCCGAACAATATATTGATGATTTATCGGCAAACAGGAACACCCTTAGTTGCTGCAGGAGATATTGTAAAAGCAAAACAGCTTATTGCGATAACTGACTTTGACCAAATTGTGTATTTTGAATTATGGATTGACGGTGTTACTGTTGATCCTGAAGATTATATATTGATTTAATAATGTAATATAAATGGAAGTATCAGAATTAGATGTTATTTTCGAGGATAATCACCTCATAGCAGTGAATAAACGGAGTGGAGATATTGTACAGGGAGACAAAACAAATGATATGCCTCTCTCTGAACAGGTAAAAGATTATATCAGAGTTAAGTACAATAAGACAGGAAATGTTTTTTGTGGTCTAATTCATCGCATAGATCGTCCTGTGAGTGGAGTTGTAATTTTTGCTAAAACATCAAAAGCATTAACGCGAATGAATCAGTTAGTTCATGACAGACAAATTCATAAACGTTATTGGGCGATAGTGAAAAAACTGCCGGCTATTCCCCATAATACGCTTGTTCATTATTTGTATAAGGATGAACGTAAAAACAAAATATTTGTCTCCAAAGATCCCAAAGATGGTTATCTTAGAGCAGAATTGACTTATCAATATCTCATTTCATCGGATACATATCATTTGCTTGACATCGAATTAATCACAGGCAGGCATCACCAAATACGCGCACAACTTGCCGCTATGGGTTCACCTATTAGAGGGGATGTGAAATATGGATTTCCACGTCCTAATCAGGATGCTTCTATTTGTTTACATGCAAGAAGTTTATCTTTTATTCATCCGGTAACTTTACATACAATTCTCATAAACGCAAACCCGCCAGATGAAAGATTGTGGAACCATTTTGTAGATAAACTTAATCTTCGCGAATAATTTGTTCTTGATATTGTATGGATGTTTCATGTAACAGAGATAAAAGCATCTCTAATTAATGTCTGTCTATATAGTCGGAATATTTCCGGATAATGAAGCAATCCTTGTCCGACAGCGCGTCATTGCGAGCGCAGCGAAGCACCCGTAAGAGCAGCGTAGCTAATCCCTAACCAAAGAACGCATTGATTGTCAGGGATTGCTTCAGTCGTGCCTCCTTCGCAATGACGTGCTGATTGTTGCGGGGAGTGCTTTTGAAACAACCCTATTTCTGACTTTATAGACAGACACTAATTATGCTGACGCAAAAAAACCTTATTCCCAACCTTATTTTTCCCCAACAAAATAACCTTAGTAGCAATGGATTGCACCTACACATTACAACCTTATTACCTTATTATTCATTTGCTCTTCTTTCTGTTCTTGGTATATGTCATAAATCTTCATTAATAAGGTAATAAGGTTGGTGTGTGT
>JAIROC010000311.1 GCA_031257735.1 Bacteroidales bacterium
TTGCGAAGGAGGCACGACTGAAGCAATCCCTAACAATCAATGCGTTCTTTGGGTAGGGATTGCTTCGCTGCGCTCGCAATGACGGCGTTATGTCGACTTTAAAGACAGACACTAATTAGTGTCTGTCTATATAGTATAAAAAAGTAATCATCAACGCCGTCCAAACAACGCCGTCATTGCGGGCTTGACCCGCAATGACGTGCTGATTGTTGCGGAGAGCGCTTTTGAAACAACCCTATCTGTACATTAAAGACAGACACTAATTAATATCTGTCTATAAAGTATAATTATAAATTAGGCTGACGCACGAAACCGCTTAATCAGTGTCATCATTGCGAAGGAAAAATGTCCCGTTAGGGACAAGGTAGAACCTCGTCCGAACAGGGGGCTTGACCCGCACCCGTAAGAGCAGCGGAGCTAATCCACTGCCTTAAAACGCGTTGTCGGAGCAATGCAAACCACTGCTGTTGTAGAGACGGTGCACGCACCGTCTCCTCTAACGTAATCAAAAACATTATTTATTCTTTTTCTTGCTGACGAGGAGACGGTGCACGCACCGTCTCTACAACAGCAGTGGGTTGCATTGCTCCGACAACGCGTTTTAAGGCAGTGGATTAGCTCCCCGTTCGGACGAGGTTCTACCTCGTTCGCTCTATCCACGCAGGCTATGCCTGCATTTATTTTTAATACGTTTCTTGTTCTTCCCGTTCAGAGGTTGTATGAAAAGTCCCCCTGACATTTGTTATTTTTTTATATTCTTTTTAATGCGCAGGTAGAACCTGCGAGGATAATTCGAACGAGGTAGAACCTCGTCCGAACAGAGCATAATCAATTGCACGGGAAAACAACAAGGGGATTACCTACACTGTTCTCTGTTTCGTTATGGGTCATAATTACCACCACGAGAATATCTGTCTCAAAAAATCCCCTGTCAAATCCCAATTGAAAGGAATAATAAACAGAAACCCATATACTCCTCCCCAAAAATGAGCGGCATGTCCTACATTATCCATATTCTTTTTTGACATGTAAGAAGAATATATCAAATAAAATACTCCAAAAAGTACCGCAGGAATGGGTATGGGAATAAATAGAAGATACACACTTTTCAAAGGATATAAAAATATAAAGGAAAATAATACAGCAGAAACCGCTCCCGATGCACCAACAGCATGGTATTCGTAATTATGTCTCTGCTTTTTCAAGTCATACAATGTAGAAACAACAATGGCAGACAAATATAATCCCAGAAAAAGATAATGTCCTGCATCTCCAAAGAGATACATATATGCTTTTTCCACTTTATTTCCAAATATCCAAAGAACAAACATATTGATAAGCAAATGTCCCCAATTTGCATGTAAAAATCCGTAAGTAAATAACCGATACCATTGTCTATCATCAGCAACAGAAGGCGCATGAAAAATCATTTTTTCCACAAGCGTGGGATTTGCCCACGCAATTACTGTAACGAGAACGGTTATAACTATAAGCAAAATATTTACGTCCATAAATTATCGAATCGTTGAGAATGGAAACAAATCGAAAGCAATACAGGTGCGGAAAAACAAAATAACAGCACACAACATCAAAATAATCCCCGCTACCTTATTGATAATTAACAAAACCTTGGGCGAAAGAAAAACAGTAATACGATTGGCAAAAAAAGACTTTAACAAGTCTGTCGAAAATATCATAACCGCAATTCCTAACATAAACAAAATAGCTTTCGGTTTATCTTCTCCTGCTGTCCTTGAAGAAATAATTGTAAACCATAACACCCATACAAAAGGATTTAAAAAATTAAGAACAAAGCCTTTCCCTATTTCCGAAAATACACCCAACCAATTTATTTTTAATTTCAATTCTGTTGGTTTGTGGTCGGTTTTAAGTTTTTTCTTTTGGAAGGTATATATTCCATATATCAGTAACAAAGCCGTCCCCATAAATCCCAAAGCAATTTGAAACTTATCATTTTGAACATTTTGAGCAAATCCAAAATAACAAAGAGACATCAACAAAATATCACTTATTGATATACCTATCGCCAATTGCATACCAGAATAAAACCCCTTATTGACACTCGTCTGCAAAATGGCAAACAAGGCAGGACCAATGGCAAAAACAAATGGTAAACCCAATACCAATCCTTCTAAAAACGATCTGATCATTTGTGTTTCTTTTTATTTTTTACTTGTGAACTATCCGCAATAAAAATATTGATGTACCAATTCCATCATTTTGTCAGGATCAGCCTCCAACTCTTTACGAATAAATTTATCTTTAAACATCTTTAACTGTTTTATAATGCCGTCTATAATCTGGGGTGGAAATACATCATGTCGTTCATAAATTGCCCGTTGTTTATCAAGCATCTCGGCAGAATCCCAACACGAAGCAGGTAAACTGTCCAAAGGAACGATGTTGTCCTTATATTCTTCATGGAAAATATTAACATCTACGTATGTCCGTTTAGCAAATTCCAAAGCCCGTTTCAATTCAAACCCACTGCGTGCCGCAACAGTCAATCCTGCCAAAAGTAAATACACATCCGCCGAACCATCAGGACAACGAAATTCTACTGTTTGTTTTTGACAACCATTCAAATCGGCAGGTGTTTCCAAAGGATTTTCATTTGCAACCATATCAATGTTGGTTGTCCATCCCAAAGGAACACGAACTAATACCGAACGATTTCTATCCCCCCAACATATCGTAGTAGGAGCTTCCTGATGAGGTACCAAACGAAAATAAGATGTTGGATTGGTATTTCCAAATGCAGTCAAAGAAGGAGCACACTGCATATATCCAGCAATGGCTGTTTTAGCTGTATCGTTTAATTTTCCATCAGTTACCATGCAGTTTTCTCCATCTTTTACAATGCGTGTATGAATATGCATCCCACTGCCCGCTTTGCCTGTTGTGATTTTGGGAGCAAAGGTAATATCCAATCCATATTCATAAGCAAGTTTGCGAATAATCCATTTAGCAATGATAAGTTGGTTAGCTGCGTCCTCTACGTCCGTAACCAAAAATTCTATTTCGTTTTGCTCATATATTTTATCGTCCATCGCAAAGTTACCTACTTCCGAATGAGCATATTTTACCATTCCCCCACAACGGGCAATCAGATGAATAGCCTCCATCCTGAAATCTTCAAACTTTGCAAAAGGGGCAGACTCATGGTATCCTTTTTGGTCGGTAGCGATAAATAAATCATCTTTGTCTCCTATGACATAATACTCCAATTCTCCCATTGCCTGAAATTCCATCCCCGTAACATCTCTAAATGATTTTGCCGCTTTCTTCAAAATATATTCGGGAGCGATTTCCAAAGGATTACCATCCCCCGTATAATAGGAACACAGCAGACAAAGTGTAGGCAAATCGGCAAAAGGATCCATAAAAGCGCTTTTAAATCTCGGAATAACATACAAATCACTTGATCCTGCCTCTACAAACGAAAATAAACTTGATCCATCTACCCGTTCCCCATAAGACAAAATCTGCTCCAAATAATCCATTTTACTTATGACAAAATTAAGTGTCTTCAATCTGCCGTCTCCTCCGACATAACGAAAATTGAGCATCTTTATATCATTTTCTATAATAAATTGAATGATATCAGACTTTGTAAAATCTTTAGCTTCCTTATTCAACTGCTGAACCAAGGGATTTAAACTTTTCGCTAACTGTTCCTTATCCATTTCTGTATATTTAATTCTTCTATATGTAAATCCTAAAAAAATGAGTGTGCAAATGTACAAGAATTTTTATTTACAATTCACGAAAAACGTAAAAAAGTGTTCTATCTATGTACCATTTACTGCTACACACCTTACAAACGTACCTTTCCCGTGTATATTGTCTTTGACATGAAGTGTGTATATTGTGTTGATATTTATTTCTTTGTTCTACGATTACATTTGTTCTGGGACGTCAATACCCAACAGTTTCATGGCTTCCTTAATAATAGTTGCCGTATACAAAGATATTTGCAGGCGAAAGACACGTAATTCCTTATTTTCTTCCCTTACAATTGGCGTCTCCTGATAAAAATGATTGTATGTTTTAACCAATTCATACGTATAATTTGCAATCAAAGCAGGATTTAGTTCTTTTCCTGCCTGTATAACCGTAGAAGGATATTCATACAAAACACGTAAGAGTTCCTTTTCCTGTTCGGGGATTTCTGACAGACGTACGGATGTGTTTATATTTATATTTTCCGCTTCTGCCTTACGCAACAAAGAACAAATACGGGCATGTGTATATTGAATAAAAGGAGCCGTATTCCCATTCATATCAATGGATTCTTCGGGATTGAACAACATATTCTTTTTAGGGTCTACTTTCAGGATAAAATACTTTAAAGCGCCGATTCCTGTCATTGTAAACAAATGTTTCAATTGAGTGGGTGAAAAGTGGGATGTTTTTCCCAATCTTTCTGTATTTTCCTGTGCAATCAATATCATACTCTCTATTAAATCATCGGCATCAACAACAGTCCCTTCTCTCGATTTCATCTTTCCAGAAGGTAATTCTACCATACCGTATGAAAGATGATAAATGTTTTTCCCCCAAGTATAACCTAATTTTCTATCCAGAATTAACTTTAAAACGTCAAAATGATAATTCTGTTCGTTTCCCACGATATAAATCATTTTTTGAGGCTGAAATTCATTAGCCCGCAAAGAAGCTGTACCCAAATCCTGTGTAATGTACACAGATGTACCATTTGAACGGAGTAAAATTTTCTCATCCAGCCCCTCATCTTCCAAACTCACCCGAACGGAACCATCATCATGTTTATAGAATACCTTTTTATTTAATCCTTCGTCCAAAATCTTTTTTCCCAATAAATAGGTATTTGACTCGTAATAGGTTTTGTCAAATCGGATACCCAATCGTTTATACGTTTCATCAAATCCCTGATAGACCCAATCATTCATTTTTGTCCAGATATTTCGTATATATGGGTCGCCTTCTTCCCATTGTTGGAGCATTTGTTGAGCTTCTATTAAAGCAGGGGCTTGTTTCTCGGCTTGTTCTTCGGATAATCCTTTTGATACCAAATCGTTTATTTCCTGTTTATATAAGCGGTCAAATTCAACATAATATTTTCCCACCAATTTATCTCCTTTCATGCCTGATGATTCTGGAGTTTCACCCTTTCCTGATTTTATCCACGCCAACATGGATTTACAGATATGAATACCCCTGTCATTTACCAAATTAACTCGAACAACTTTATATTTATTCGCTTCCAATATATTACAGACTGAGTTTCCTAACAGATTATTTCTGACATGTCCCAAATGCAAAGGTTTATTGGTATTGGGAGATGAAAATTCAACAATAACAGGAGATTGATCGGGGATTTCCAAATCGGAAAGCGGTTGTTTGAGACGTATATCATTAAAATAATCAATCCATGATTTATCGTTGAGCATAATATTCAGAAATCCTTTAATAACATTATATTCTTTAATGAAGGATAAATTATTTACCATGTTTTGTCCTATTTCTTCCGCTGTTGCATCAGGCGATTTTTTAGAATAGCGAACAAAAGGAAATATCACTACAGTAAAATCCCCTTTGAAATCTTTTTTTGTCTTTTGGACTTGTATACTGTCTGTCTCTAAATTGCACGAATATAAAGCAGCTACAATACTGCAAATAACTTCTTTGATTTGATTTTCGAATATCATTCCTACTATATAATTAATTTGATTATCATGTTAAGTATTTCAATTGAGGGTTCGACTTCCAAAAATAGCGCTACCTATCCGAACCATAGTAGCTCCTTCTTCGATAGCTATTAAATAATCGTCTGTCATGCCCATGGATATTTCTTTAAATGAGGGTTGGTCAATAAAATAATTTTCTTTCAGCCTAAGGAAATACGTTTTTAGCGTTTTAAACTCGGAACGGATTAATGATTGGTTATCGGTAAAAGTAGCCATTCCCATGACGCCGCATATACGGATATTTTTCCATTGATAAAAAGTTTTGTCAGACAAAGCATCTTCTACTTCCGAAAAAGAAAATCCAAACTTTGATGCTTCAGTAGCAATGTGAAACTGTATCAAACAGTCTACAATCCGGTTGTTTTTTTCTGAAAGAGTATTAATCTCACGTAACAGTTTCATACTGTCTACACTGTGTATCATTGTTACGTATGGTATAATGTACTTAATTTTATTGGTTTGTAGATGACCAATAAAATGCCATTCTATATCTTTGGGTAACACTTGATATTTTTCTGTCATTTCTTGCGCTTTATTTTCTCCAAAAACACATTGTCCTGCAAGATATGCCTCCTTAATAATAGATGCAGGCTTAAACTTGGAGACAGCTATTAATTTGACATTTGCCGGAATCTTTTCTCGTAATTGTTTTATATTTTCCGCGATAGTATCCATTGTTTACGTTTTTGCAAAAGTAGCATTTAAGCGCTAATCTTTATCTGTTTTCATCAAATAATTTGCTGTTGCGTCATACCCATGTTGTTCGTGAGCCTGCAATCTGTTGTTTTTTAGACCCAAATTATGCAGTAGAAAAAAAGAACTAACTCTGCCGAAAAAATCTAATGCATAG
>JAIROC010000337.1 GCA_031257735.1 Bacteroidales bacterium
CTTTCCGTACTACGAGTATAAACAATTTTTTCATTTTTATTTTGTAGATTATCAACTAATATCAGCGGACCCTACCATATTCTCTTAATTTTATACTTACCATAATTCTTTTGCATCCAGTCGTAGGTCTGTCTTAAAACTTTGGGATCTGAAACCGAATCTTCTCCCTTCATTATTTCCTGCAAGTCGTTATTTTTCACATTGGCTCGAACAAGATAAAAAGCCTCATCTGATACAGGGTAAATGGTTGATTCAGGATGATCTTCAGCATCTTCAATGACTATAGTATTGGGCTTGTTTGAAAGTAAATATTTGGATAATTCCAAATATGCTTCCTGCGTGCCCAAAACATACACAAAATCTTCTAATTTGAAGTCAAGCCATTTTTCATCTCTGATCTGTTCTGGCGTAAGCGTCCTGTGTTTTACGTAATCGGTGTAATATGGTTCCACACGCATGCGTGCCAAGGCTTCGATTATTTTTTCCTTTTGATAATCTTCTTCTGCTTTGTTCAATATTTCTATTAGTGGTTTGATAAACCGTTTATCTCCTATATAACCACATAATTCGGCAAGATATGTATTGATATCATTTGTATCATTCAATAACTCTTGTTTTTCTCTTTCTCTCTCTCTTTCTACAACTTGGTTTCGGATTCGCTTGTAAATATTTGTTGTATCCAATTGCAATAATTTGAATACCTTATCTTTATACATACTTTTAGAATATGGCGTTCCTTCTTTCGACTTAATATCCAGATAAAGACTATCTAATGTGTTTCTGAAAACCTCCATTGTGTCAAATCCACACATTTCCATTGCATCATATTCATACGATGATAAGTTATATCCCATATATCGATTTATCAAAGTATCTAATTCATCTTCCCTGTATTCATTTCGCATTAATTGCAAAATACGGTCTCGCATTTCATCATCGTAAATCATGCCAACAGAAATATTTAATCCCAAACTGTCTATCAGGTAGGTTTCTTCGTAAGAAAGTATGTATCCGGATGGAAAAAAACCTAAACGTCGTGGTAATGTTTCTCTTCCGTCAATATCCACATTCCACACGCGATAATCCCTCAAACTTCTTGCGGTTTCTCTTTTTATGGAATCCAATCGCTGTTGAACAAAATCCGGTAGTTGTTTTGCTTGAACTACGCTTAATACAAGTAAGCAATAAATTATTATACAAACAATTCGTTTCATTTTATTTAATTTTTAAGTGATTTATTTGATATAGAAAGAAATAACGGCGCAGATCCGGATTTCCGGAATAATCCATGATATTTTTTGTACTGCCCTTTGGTAATATTCTATTGCCTACATTTTCAAAAGTATGCTGTAAACCTAAGTTATGTCCCAGTTCATGAGTGGCAGTTACAGGACTGTTATTAAATACGACACTATAATTTCCGGTAAGCACACCATATCCATTAGTAGTAGAATTAGGATTCGGACTACAGATAAATACATAAAATTCATCACTCTTTCTCTGTGTTATTGGTAATTTCTCATAAACTTGCTTTATTATATTATTAATACTCTGGGCTTTTGTCTGGCTTACAGTCAGCGTATCCTGATATTTGTCCGTATTTAATTCAAACTTCACAAATGCCTGTTTATAGTATTCATTGATATTGTTGATTAGTTCTGCCTTTTGATTAACACTAAAAGGCGCATAATCAGTTTCATCACTCCGCTTTATTCGAATAATTCTAACTACCTTATGTTTTATTGCATTGGATTCTATTTTTGTTTTATCTGCATATTCTCGTGATTCTACATTTAACAGTCCAATCTGTACCTTGATATTGCCTTTTAGAACGGAATACGCTTTAACTGTATGTGTTCCTTCTGTACTTGCTTTCAATCGTATATTTGGAATTAATCCAGATGCAGAAATCTCTATATTCTTTTTAGTTTCATCAGGTAAAAACTTGATTGCAGTATTGCTTCTTTCCAGCACAATTAGCGAATCTAGTTGCGGATTCTTGGAAATATATTCCATTTTTATTTCTGCTTCCGTATTGGGTAACATACCTAACCACGGCACATAATAATCAGTTCCTGATACAGACAGTTTATTCCCATAATCTCCGGTTTGCTGGAGTTGTGGAATCATTGCATCGTCAAAGCCATAATTCTTATAATATTCGTCGTTTTTCGGTTTGAATCGCAATATCCCGCCTTCAATAACATGGATCGTCACAACGATTTTACTTTCCTTGAGTTTGTTTCCCGAAACGATTGTGTCAATACGGGCGCCTCCAAGTGTATCGGTCAGCGCTACCGGTAAGGCGTCGCCTGCATCTATTTCCAATTTCATCACGCCGGTTGTTGTGGGCATAAACTGAAATTCCGGGCCTTTTCCATTTTGAGCGGGAAGGCTCCATTTAACGTTTCCTGTTTTTATTTCCCTATTCCAGCGATTATATATGACTAGTCGCTTCCGGTAATCTTCTTCCAGTGAATAATAAGCCTTATTATAGAGAATCCTGTCGTGATATCCGATCTTTAGTTTTACAAGGCTGTCTTTAACGATCATTAGGGAATGTCCATCCATCAGGGTATCAACCCTGCCGGCTACCGTACAGTATAGAAAGCCTTTGTCTATGAGTGAAAGCGGTTTGTCTTCCTCATCCGTATTATGCCTATCATTTGCGTTTTCATTACTATTTTCTCCCGTGTTTTCTACTTCCGTCACTGTACCGCCAGAATTCACTACATATACATTCCCTGCCACATCCTGTACAACTGTATTATTCAACGCTCCATTAGGCGTTAATACCGTTTCGGTAATACTGCCGTCAGGATTTGTGCTTACAACTACAATATTGCC
>JAIROC010000377.1 GCA_031257735.1 Bacteroidales bacterium
GACTTTTCAAAAGAGATTTTTTCTTCTTTACATACATTATATATAAGGATAAAGAAGGACACTCTTCCTCTACATATAATAATAAAGATATGGAGTTATACTCTGTATACTTTTATATCACAAACAAACAAGATTTTCTTCCACGAGAAAATGGATATTCTGCACAGAAAAATGAATATTTTACACAACAAAATAGATATTCTACACAAGAAAATGAATATTCTACACGAGAAAATGAATATTCTACACGAGAAAATGAATATTCTACACGAGAAAATGAATATTCTACACAAGGGAATGAATATTCTACACAAGGGAATGAATATTCTACACAAGGGAATGAATATTCTACACGAAAAAACATTTCCGCTATTAGAGCAAAAAATTATTCACTATATAAAAATAAATGTAAACTAAAATAAATAAAAGATGAATGGGAAAATAATTGCAAATGAACTGCACAAAATTTTGAGTAGTATTTTAGGAGTTGAAAATAATCCAGAAATACAGGAAAAACTAAGTATGTTTGGCTATACGCCAGATCGTATAGCAGAAGGGAAAGTGTTGTATGAGAATGTTACACATCTAATGACAATACAGGTAGAAGAATACAGTAATCAATACATAGCTACAGATGAATTTACTAAGTTTTGGAAGAGAGTATACGGTAATTATATGATTACGCTAAAAGTATTGCGTGTTGCATTTAATGGACAAATAGAGATGTTACAACGTTTTAATGCTACCGGTAAACGTAATAAAAGTCTTTCGGGCTGGTTGCGAGATGCCATCATATTGTACTCTAATTTATTGAACAATACAGAAGCGCTTAATGTGATGTCCAAATATGGATATACATCCGAAAAATTAGAAAAAGAATTTCAAGAAGTAACTGAAGTAGAACAATTGCACAGCAAAAAATTGAGCGAAAAAGGAGCAGCACAACAATCTACCATAGAACGAGACGAGGCTTTCGATACTTTATATAAATGGTATAGAAATTTCCGTGCTATTGCCCGTATTGCACTGCATGATAAACCTCAATTGTTGGAAACATTGGGAATAGTGAAGAAGTAGTGTCTGTCTATAAAGTATAATTATGAATTATGAATTATGAATTAAGCTGACGCACGAAACCGCCTAATCAACGCCGTCATTGCGAGTGTTCATTTCGTACCGCAACTAAGAGCGGAATGACGCTTGTAATGTGTTTGTTACAAAAAGCGTCATTATAAAAAAGGCCTTTTCTTTGAAGAGGATGAATAGTGTAAAAAAACAAATAGAAAAATTTAAAAATAAACAAGATCAAGATGAATAAATTAAGAATAAGCCTGATTAGGCGTTTGTCGGTACTTTCGATAACATTCTGCTCACAATGCAGCACGAGTGGAAAGGGAATAAATTTAGTAATAAAAAATAAGATAGGGAATAAATTATGGTAGGGTTTATAGAAAAGAAAATCACCAAAACTGATAAAGATTTTGGGCTGATAGTAATAAATGGAGGAGACAAAGAAATAGTAAGAGATTTTAGAGATTATTTGGGGGGGGAACCGTTCCCATTGAAAATGAATGACAGTATTTTTAAAAATATGCATTTTGTTAATGATGAGAAAGATGAAAATTTAGTTAGGATTGCATGTGGTAGAGATTTTTATAAAGGTAGAGAAGTTGGTGATATCATCTATTTGCGAATAATAAAAAATGAAAAAACAATAGAAGTTACGGATGAAAAACCTGAAGGTATAGAACAGATAGTTGTCGATAAGAAACCAGTTGGTATAAAAAAGCGAATCAGCCGAAGTGATAAAAAATTTTATGTGCTATTCATAAGTGGAACAGAAAACATAAAGATAGCAAAAGAGTTTAAAAATTCTTTGAGCAAAGAGTTTGCATTGGAAATTTTTGGCAATATTTTTAAACCTGTGCATTTTTCTTCTGGTTCTCAACAAATAAGACTATTATGTCGTGATGTTAAAGAATTTATTGATGATAGGAAAATTGGAGAAATTATCTATTTGCAACTAAAAGATGAAAATACACTGTTAGTTACCGAATTCGTTACCGATAAAAACCGAAAACCTGATGGTATAGAACAGAACAAACAAGAATTTTAAAAAAATAAACAAAATCGAAATGAATAAATTAGGAATAAGCCTGATTAGGCATTTGTCGGAAGTACCGACAACATCCTGCTCACAATGTAGCATGAATAGAAAGAAAATAAATTTAGTAATAAAAAATAAGAAAGGAAATAAATTATGGTAAAGTTTATAGAAAAGACAATCACCTCAGCTGATATAAAATTTGGGTTGATGGTAATAACTGGAGAAAACAAAGAAATAGCAAAAGATTTTAGAGATTATTTGGGAGGGGAACCGTTCACATTGAAAACGGATAACAATACTTTTAATGATACGGTTTTTATTAAAGATGAGAAAAAAACTAATCAAGTTAGGATTGCATGTGATAAAGATTTTTATAAAGGTAGAGAAGTTGGTGATGTCATCTATTTGCGAATAATAAAAAATGAAAAAACAATAGAAGTTACGGATAAAAAACCTGATGGTATAGAACAGAACAAACAAGAATTTTAAAAAAATAAACAAAATCGAAATGAATAAATTAGGAATAAGCCTGATTAGGCGTTTGTCGGTACTTCCGACAACATTCTGCTCACAATGTAGCA
>JAIROC010000419.1 GCA_031257735.1 Bacteroidales bacterium
ATCCTAATGATGAGGACAAAAATACGATAATCTTGCTAAATGCTGTAAGTCATCTAAATATATAATACCGACACTCGCTAAATGATATTATAATATGTCTCTTATTTTTAACTAATTACAAAATAATCCCCCCTCTTTTTCTTCATCTTATGAGGGTGGGAAACTTCAAATAGTAATAGTAAGAATAAGATAAATCACAATCAACAGGAGTATAACGCCGCCCTCCCAGCCAGTTCATTGCAATATCCATACGCAATATGGTTTTATTATTAAGATTGAATTTTTTTCCGGCAAATGCTTTAAAAGCAAAACTGTTATTAAACAAAGTATTGTACCAACCTTTGCGACAGTAATATTTTGATTCTGAAAGCGAGCTGGATATGTTCATCGAAAATCCGTGTATGTCGTCAAAATAAAGCATTCCTTCTATGCCTTTGGAATAGCCTTTGCCAGTATTGTCATAAATCATATCTGTCAGGTCGATATCTTCGGTATAATATGACAGATTTAATGCCGAAGAAAACAGATACGATTGTTCTTCATCTACAATATAAGGGTTGGTATATTTTTCGGCAACAGCAACATCATAGTGCTGTTGATAATATAACTCTGTTTTAAAGTTGATTTTATGAAACAGTTCGCGGCTAAACGAAAATACTGCCTGACGGCTTTTAATGAAGTCCAAATTTTGATTCGGTAAAGATTCCTGTTCATTCTCTGTTACTTTTGCCAAATATAAATTGAGCGGATTTTGCCTGCTGTATTCGCCAAAAGCTAATTCGAAACGGTATTTTTTTAAGAAATACGACAACGACAGCCTTGGTTCAACTCTGTAATGCCTGTTCAACGAAAACATAAAATAATGTAGCCCTGAAATCAGGGATAATTTTTGATCGAAATTATGGTTCCATTCCGTAAAAGCATTGATTGTATGTACAGCCTTTTGTATCCGGAATGTGCTGGATGTATTTTTTGCAAGATTCAAATCCATAAACCGGATATTTATTCCTTCTTTCAGGACATTTTTCCTGTTCAATTTGACATCGGAAGTAACTCCCAAAGACAGACTTTTTGAGTTATCAACTATTTGATATTTATACCAATCGGAAAACATTCCGTTATCGGTTTTCAAAAATGATGTTCCCAAAGTTGCTTTTATGTTTACTTTTTTTCCTGTAAAGAACTGGTGTGAAAGCCCTGACGAAACAGTAACCGTTTTCGCTAAAATGTTTTGCTCTGTAGTGTTGCTACCTGTATTTGCCGGTAAATCGAGGACGCTCTTTCCTGCCATACCCCAAAAGACGGTTTTAGCGCCCGATTTATCTCGCGAAACTAATTTAAACGAAAAGTCAGTAAATACGGGCGTTGCGCCCAAACGCTCGCGATATTTTTTGTTAATAATATCGAATACCGGAATGGTAGATTGCCGGAAACCGGCTACAAATGACGATTTACGGGTTTTTACAGGAATTGGACCTTCGGCAATGATATTCAAATCCATATTGTTGACCTCTGCCGAGAACTCGTATTTATTGGCATTTCCTTCGCGAAAATTTGCATCAAATACGCCGGAAAAAACATTGCCGAACTCCGCCGGAAAAGCGCCCGTATAAAACGATGATACACCAAGTACGTCCCTGTTCAGCAAACTGATAGCTCCGCCGCTCGTTCCCGAAAGAGCGTAATGATTGGGGTTAAATACTTCGATTCCTTCGATGCGCCAAAGTACTCCGATTGCGGAATTTCCACGTACAACAAGGTCATTTCTTTCGTCGCTGGCGTTGTTAATGCCCGGCATTGCAGTTAACATTCGGATAGGGTCGTGCGCATGTCCGGGAATATGCGACAATTCGGCAGGATTGATTTGCATACGACTGATTTGACTGTAACTGCGCGTGTCAGGTGTAACGACAACTTCCTCCAATACGGTCAGCGACTCTTTCATGCCCACCGACAAATCGCGCTGTTTTCCTGCCGAAACAGAAACATCCGATACGATAACCGATTCGTATCCCAACAATTGAAACCGTACCGAATATGTCCCCACGGGTATCGGCAAACTCCAATAACCGATACTGTCGCTTTCGGTATTGACATTCAAATCTGTTACTGACACTATTACTCCTTTCAAGGGCTGTTTGGTGTCAATATCAGTAACATAGCCATTGATATATTGCGCTTCTGCCAGTGTCGTAAATATCAAAAGAAAAAATGTTGTTACTGCTTTCAATTTTATTGAATTAAACACTACCTTTGACGCATCAAAGGTAGTGTTTTTTACATCATGTTACAAATCTCTTACTAAAACCAATGGCAATACTGCATGAGATTCTCCAGCAACTAAATACGCTAAATTCTCCTCAAGTAGTTCTATGTTTTCAAGATTACCTCTTAAAAGAGTGATATAACATAGAGCGTTGTCAGGAATATCATCAAACAATTCATTGTTCAGTACTTCTTCGCCATCATCAATTGATATTAAATCACCATTTCTTACATATCGATTCTCGTGTTGCCCATCAAAATATGACCCATACCATTCAACTATAACTATAAGTCCATTTTCATTCTTTAAATCAGAATTCCATCGTAGTACAAAATCTTTGTAATAACAATAAGGATAAAGATATTCTTCCGTTTCTATTTTGGGAGATGTAATTTCTACTATTTCCGGAATATATAAAGAAATAGATTTGCTGGAATCATCCTGACTTTTTGTTACAGGTGATATTGTAAAAGACACATCTTTGCCATATAAATCAGATACAATATCTTGACTTTTTGTTGCTAAATTCAAAGTAGAAATATTTCTTCCATTTATCAAAACATTAACATAACTATAACTCTGTAACGATTTTGTCCAAGGAGTTTTAATTGAACCATCAAATGTAACAAATTTGCTTTCGGATAATGGATCGCTTGTACTGGAAGAATATCCTATGATAGGGTTATTATAAAGTGCTTTCAGATAATTCGTTTCTCCAATATATAAGATTTTTTGAGATGCTTTATCTGAAATAACACTACCTACTTCAGTACTATCTACTATTGCAGTTGCTTTATAATTATCAGCAACTTCATTTTCAATGATTTTATTGTCACACGACAATAATACAATACTTAAAATATAAATAATTTTTTTCATGCCTTGATTATCATTTTATTTCATTAATAAGCAAATGCCCCATTTTTGTAAATATTTGGTTTTAATAATTTACCACCACCACCAGGATCAGACACAAACTTTCCTTTAATATCCAATACATCATTCAAAGCATCATATGTATTAGTATCAAATTTTTTTTCCCAAAGTATATATCCAGGATAGCTTCCATTCATATAGAAAGGACCTGACTTTATAGAAAGAACGATACTATGTTGCTCGGCAGGCATACCAGTAATTGGTATTTTTAATAAACTATAAGTTGTAACATCACTTCTATTGGAACTTGCACTGTAAATTTTTTCTGATTTCATTCCAGCCGAACAAGATGCAACAGTTACACTGACAGTTATACTAGTGTTTTTCCGATAATTATAGAAGAATAAAGATGAAAAATCCATCATAAGTATTGGTTCCACATTTCTATCATCAATATATCTGAGAGAAGAATTGGAGGTGGGAGGACGTAAATATATCTGTTTGAAATTTGCATCATAAGTAGTCCAAGTACAAGGATCACTCTTATTTTCTTTATCGCAAGACAATAAAATCCCTAACAAACATATTCCTATCATATTTTTAATAATGTCTATATATATATATATATTTCATGTTATTTTATTTATTTATTTATTTATCCCATTAACAAAAATTGGATTGTATGTGTTTTTTACTTATCTCCCCCCTAAAGGGGCTACCAAAATTGTTGTGAAATTAGTGTTAATGAATGCAATATGCAAGAGTCATTTTTTATTTTAAGAAAATAAAAAACATGTAAAACCTTAATTTTCTTACTTTTTCCTGCTTCTGTATAATGGTGATAAAAGAAATTTACCAACGAAATATCAAATTTAGCTAAATATTTGAAAAATTTCTTTATTTTTATGCCATATAACATAATAAACAGACTCAACTGTCCATTCAATGAATTGATGATTGTTCTATGTTTAAAAAAATGGCACATATTCAATTTTATTTTTTGTTTTAACAATTATAAGTACTATAAATATTTTGCAAATATAAACTTTTTTTTAATGCGCAAAACATTTGATTTGATTTTTAACGAAATTTAACATTCGTTAACACTATGAGGCAGTGTATTTCTATGAGAAACAAGATATTAGTGTAATGACTGCAAATTGCAATAAAATGTAAAAAGAGCAATTTGTTCAATTTTTATGTATAAATTTGCGGAAATATTGAAATTTATGCCGTTAACTTTCATTTGTCCGGAAAATCAATCCCACAATACTGTAATGCTTCCCGGTATGATATGCCGTTGTTTTTCAGTTGCATGAAATATTCGTAGATTTTCGGTTTGTGTTCTTTCAGGAAATAGAATCTTCGGTCGCCTTTAATATGGCATCCGAAGCCGCAACCGACACAGCCTGTGCGTTTTATTCCCATGTCGTAAATGGGACAGTAAGGCAGTTTAAACTTGCGGATATATGCCCAAACGTCGTCATCCGTCCAAATGGAGAGCGGATAACTTGCTATCATTTTTGTCTCAAACGAATTACAGCCGTATTTCAACCATTTTTGAAACCGCAGACGGCTCTCGCTTGCCATTGTGCCGATAATGGGATACAATCCCGTTTCTTTGCCGAATTTCTTAAACGGCTTCTTTTTCAGTATGTCACAGCACTGTTCGCTAAGGTCAAAAGGAGCATCAATCAGGAATTTCCATCGTTCGGCAATTTTACCGATACCGTTAATGCTGCCATGCAGACGTATATTACGCAACTTTTCGCTGTGCGTATGCTTTGCCTGCCGGATATACTGGCTCTGTTCTTTACTGATGAGCGGAAAACCGTACTTCTCAATAATTTGCCGTATATTAAGTTCGGGACGGATAATGGT
>JAIROC010000476.1 GCA_031257735.1 Bacteroidales bacterium
TAAGAAAGGAACACACCGTTTCAAATACGGAATGATTCAACTCGGCAGGGCATTTCTTAAATTCAACGGAAATGTCCTCGCCGCTTTTAATGATATTTTGAAGTTGTGCTTGCGTCATACACCAAAAGTTTTATAGTCGCATTTAAATATTTCGCCAAAATTATTTATTTAAATGTCGGCCATTCGCCTGCTTGCGCATATAATTTCGTACAAATAAGGCAAATTCTTTTATGTTTTCCTTTTTGTCAATATCTTTAAAATAATTTTCCCTGGTCAATGTTCCATATAAAAATTTTTGCCCTGAAATATATTTTTCCGTTTCAATTACAGTTCCCATGTATAAGGAAATTAGCAACGCATATCGATTGGAAGAGAGAATACCTCCATAAAGTTTTTCTACATTAAAATCTTCAAATATTAAACGGTCGTAAGTAATTATAAATTCGAATATTTCTTCTTTTCCATGGTAAGGGTCTATATAAAAACCTGAAGAAGTTTGTGATGTTTGATAGTTAATATCAGTAAGCGAAAACACTCCAACGGGTTTTTCGTCTTTGAAAACTAACCAATAAAAACAATCTTCCCGTTCTTCTAATGATTGAATAAATGCAAAATGATTTTCTTTATCAATCTCATTTTGATTATACATCATTTTACGTATATTTTCGTTGTTACGCCAATCAAGTACCATCAATTTTTCTTCATCAGATAAAGAAATGAAATTTTTATAATGATAATTATTTTTGGTGTAAACGATGTCCTTTTTTATTGCTATCATAGTTTTAATATTTTAAAAACAGAAATATAACGTTCTTTTAAATCACTTAAACGAGCTGAAAACAGACTTAATCCGGTCAATGGTGTCGCACAGAAAAGCTGGTTTAATTTCGAAAAATACGATTCATGCAAAAAATTTCCCATGCCATAAATTAAATTTGTTTTGAGTGCATATTGATAAAATTCTGCCTGATTATCCACATAAAAGCCGGCAGCGATTTTCGTCCTGCAAACCAGTGCCTCAAGACAGATTGTGCTTGTTGGTAAAATTGCAAGGTCGCAAGATGAAAACAATTGTGCAATTTGAGAGGCAGAAATATTCCGGTGAAAGTGTATTTCTTTTGATGAAATGAAATGGTTTATTTTTTGTGAAGCATCACCGGCTATGATATCGATGGTCTGGATACATTTTTGATTGAGTAAAACCTGAAGTGTTTTCTCTGTCAAATTGTACATGTCTGTACCACCAAATCCAACTGTGACTTTATGAAATAAAGAAGAATACTTTCTGTGAATATTTTTTTCAAACGCTTCTATGAAAGGTTGCCGGAGTAAGAGCCAATCATATCCGATACAAAAGCGCGTATAAGATTCCGTTGAATACAGAGATTGTGAAACATTACCCTGTACTATAATCAAATCGGCAACGAAATGTTTATCATGTAAGGGGTCAACACAAACCAGTATACATCCTTTATCTTTAATTGCACGTTGATAATTTGTAGTAAAGAAATAATTGTCCAAAACTACTATTTCGTTTCCTTTCAATAAAGACAGAAAATCGGCTAAATGAGTTTCCCTGTCTAAATTAATTGACCGGCAAACTTTTGCCATTTCGGTTATTTGATATTCGGTTGGATTTACCGTAGCAAAAGCGACGTCAAAATCATTTTTTAACATATCTGCCAATGCCAACGAACGGATGAAATGCCCATATCCAATATTTTGGCCGGCATCTGCCCTGAAAATGATTTTATCCATTAAATAAAAAGTCGTTAAAAATTAAAGTATATTATGTAATAACTTATATTTTAATTCCGCTAATTTCCAATCTGTTTCTGTGTCAATATCCTGAACAGCAATGTCGTCAACAACAATTCCCCGTGCTCGTGCACATTCTTCCCCTCGAAAAATACTTGAACGATGCCAGTAAAACGTACCTGTATCGTGATAAAAAGGTTCAATATCTTGACTGCGTGTATTAGTATATTCCGGCCAATGCATGCTTAAACCACCCGTTTTATCTACTTTTAAAGAACGCAATACTGGATATGAAAATGCTACAACAGGATACACTGAATTATATTTAGATGAATTATTTAACATTTCGTACGCAGTTATAATGTTTTCAAAAGATATGAGCGGAGCTGTAGGAAGAATACAGCAAATATTGCGAAAACACATCCCTCTCTCTTCATAACACTTGACTACTTCGGTAACAACATCGGCTAATGTTGCATAATCGTTAGATGTCTCTTTTGAACGTAAAAACGGCACCGAAGCGCCATATCGTTCTGCAATTTTGCATATTTCTTCGTCATCGGTCGATACCATAACTTCTTCAAATAACATGGTTTGTAAAGCGGCTTCTATAGAATATGCGATAATTGGTTTCCCCAAAAAGGGACGAATATTCTTTCGTGGTATCCGCTTACTTCCTCCCCTTGCCGGAATAATTGCTAAATTGGTCATATATCGCGTTCTAATTCCCAAGTCATTCTCCATGTCCACAATATAAATTCAATTTTTCCAAATTCATTGCTTTTAATTTCTGCAAACTTAATTCCAAATCTTTTTTATTTCCACCCGGCAATTTAGTAACAGTATGAACTGATTTAATAATCGTATCACCTGTAAACAAATTAGCGCCGATTTTAATGCAAATACTTCCGGGTGTATGTCCGGGCGTCGAAATAATGAAAATTTCAATACCATGCCAGTCGATAGACTGTCCATCTGTGAGTATGGTTTCCGCCGGACGTAATTCAAAACCTGTTTGATTGTAAAACAACGACAGATTTTTCTTTTTGTTGATAATCGCTTTATTCGTATCATCAGAACAATACAGTTTTGTATGGTATTTATCGCGGATTTTGTCAACTCCCCATATATGGTCGAAATGTTCGTGCGTCAGAATGATAAAATCCACTGTTTTATTATCAATTGCTGTTTCGATTAATTGCGTATTTTCAGAGCCGGGGTCAATTACTATACAATTTTTACAATTGCTGTGATGGACCACAAAACAGTTGGA